>CABYIO010000006.1 GCA_902519075.1 uncultured Bacteroidota bacterium
CCTAATAAGGATAAGAGCTATTATTATTTTATGGCATATCATTTGATGACTGTGTCATATGAGACACAAGTTTATTATAATCATAATATTTTCTTTTTTATTTTCATGTAATGATATTTCAAATAAAAGCATTGAAGTAGTAGATTTTGATGGTTTTTACAACAAAATTGACCTTTCATCAGATTATACTTATGTAATAAACTTCTGGGCTACCTGGTGCTCGCCTTGTGTTAAAGAACTTCCATATTTTGAATCAGTAAATAAAGAATATTCTGATAAAAATGTAAAAGTTATACTTGTTAGCTTAGATTTCCCTTCTCAAATTGAATCAAAGCTAAAACCCTATATAAAAATGAATAAAATAAAATCTAATGTTATTCTCTTAGATGATTCAAAAATGAATAAATGGGTGCCTAGGGTATCTGAAAAATGGGATGGTGGTATCCCTGCAACCCTTATCGTTAATTCCTCAAATTATAATTTTTATCCAAATCCTTTTAAAAAAGAAGAGCTAGTTTCCGAAATTGCTAAAGTGCTAGATTAGCATATATTTTATATCTTTAACCTACTATGGATTTAGATCAATCTTCTTGGGAAAAACAATCTATAACAGATAAAAAAGGAACCATTCTTGATGTAAGAACTCTTGAAGAATTTGAAATTTCAAGAATTCCAAATTCAAAGAATATAGATTTTTATAACCCACAAAATTTCATGTTAGAGATTGAAAAACTAGACAAAGATAATAACTACTATATTTATTGTCGAACAGGTGTTAGGAGTGCTAATTCATGTGCATTGATGAAAGAATTGGGGTTTAAAAATACCTTTAATCTGGTTGGTGGTATTGTAGAATGGAATGGCAAGTTAATTAATTAACCTATGAATAGAATTATCATTATATTTTTGATTTTCATTTTTTCATGTGATTTATTAAACCCATCTGAGATTAATATAATTTCGGAATCTGATTTTATTGAGTTACAAGATTCAGACTATACTTTAATCGATGTTAGAACCCAAGATGAATTTGATTTGGGACATATTGATAGTGCAATCAATTTAGACTTTTACTCAGACTCATTTCAAAATGATATTTTATCCCTACCCAAAAATGAAACAATTGTTATTTATTGTAGAACAAATAACAGAAGTAGCAAAACTGCTGCTATTTTGAAAGAAAATGGGTATAGAGAAATTTTAGTTATTAGAGGTGGAATAACTGAATGGGTTAAAAAAGGAAATGATATAAATTATACGACTTACTCAGATTAATTTCACCAAAGTGGTGTAGGGTATATTCCTTCTTTACTGTATGAATTTAGCCTTTCAACACTGTTTTCTTTATCTTCTTTATAAGTAACACCAAACCATTCAGAATCAGAATCTATGGCATCGATTGAAATTATATTTTTAGATAGTAGTAGTTGTGCAGCAAATGGAAGATAAATTTCACTTTTAGTTATATCCTGTAAATTTTTAATTTCATCGGAAATATAATCATCTAGATATTTGAAAAAATTCGATCTGCAAAGCCAAAAATTCATAGAAACAAAATCATTTTCACTAAGTATATTTCCGCTTTCGTAATCTTTTATGATATTATCATTTTTTTCAATCTTTAAATGTTCATTTATGGAGATAAGTTTTCCGTTAGAAACTTTACACACACCTCTTGATACAGAGCCGAATTTAGATAAGGTATTTTTTAATCTATAACTGACTAGTCCATAATTACTTTGATCATTAGAGTTTTTAAAAAAATCACTAGCATTTTTAAATGCATTAGGTCCATAATAATCATCAGCATTAATTATTGCAAAATCAGTGTCAATATAATTTCTAGCACACCAAACAGCATGAGCAGTTCCCCAAGGTTTTTGTCTATTTGAATCTGCTATTATATTATTTGGGAGATTACTAATTTCTTGAACAACAACATCTATTTTAATTGAGTTGTCAATTTTATCTCTTAAATATTCATACAGAAAGTCTTTATTCTCCTTCTTGGTAATTAGTACTATATGATTAAATCCACTTTGAATTGCATCATAAATGCTAAATTCCATTAAGAACTCCCCTTTAGGTCCTAATTCATCAAACTGTTTAAGTTTCCCATATCTGCTCCCACTACCGGCAGCCATTATCAGTAATACCATTGTCATAAGATTTTGTTAATCATTTTTATAGCCTCATCATTATCATTGTATGTTAAGTCATAAAACATACTTGATTTTACCCAAGTAATAAATGCCTTAGCATCTTTAATATCTTTTGAAATCCAAGCATCAGGTAAAATTTTTTCTAGTGCTGTTCCCTTATTTATTGATTTTATTTCATTTTTTAAACTAGCACCAAATTTAACATTTAAAATGGTATTACAATTACTGCTAAGTACCGATTTATCACTGTTGTCAGCTAAATATTTTACGTTACCCTTGATATCATTTATATAATATTCGTTTAACTCTGAAAATGATTTATATAATTTTTTTGCTACTGAGTAAAAGCCTTCTTTAATTGAAATTGCAGAAGGAAAATTATAATGGATTCCTTTATCATCCATCGGGCTAAAGTCATCAGCGATAAGTGCAAAATTATTAGCCATTAATATAGCACTTAGTGAGCTTTTACCGCTTCCAGAGTCTCCAGTCAACATCAAACAATTATTTCCACTAAATAGCGTAGAACCATGGAAAACTGCCGTCCAGTCTGAATCACTCATTCCATGAAAAAATGAAGTTAATTCCATTGATACTTTACCTTGAAATTCATGCATTTTTTTACTACCCCAACTGCCTAAAGATTTATTATTTTTGAAAAGATTGATTTTTTCATTTCTTTCTAGAACTTTATATATTATTTCTTCCTTATCATTACATTTTAAATGATTAAATTTTGGATCAATCAACGATTTAAGTCTTTCATCGCTGTATTCTATTTTCACAACCCTTTTGTTAAACTTGAATTTACTCTGATGAATATATTCATCTGTGATGGAAAGTGACTGTTCAGGATTTATCTTATCATAATCTTGATTACACTCCTTTAATAAGTTTTTTATATTATCAATTATTGGTTTTAATTTTTCTGTGTTTATTTTATTTTGTTTTAATAATGATGTATTAATTGGGAATTTATCAGTGTCAATTCTGTTTAAAATTAAATTATTTAATAAATCATTTACCACTATGTATTTGTTTGATTTTTCAAACCACATAATGTGTGTGTTTAAATCAATTTCTTCAGAGATAAATTGAGAGAGATTAGTAGTCATTAATGAATTTATAAATAAAAAAAACCCTCACAAGGAGGGTTTTTTTATAATAATATTAAATACATATTACTTCCCTTTAAGGAATGGAAGTCCAGTTTTTGTATTTTCAACTACAGTTTTACCTGCAGGAAGATCACAAGCACCAGCTTTAGCTTCTTTTGCAAAGTAATAAATAGTTTGGTTTCTTCCTCCTTTTAATACTACATCTTTTGAGTGTAGGAAGTAAGTTTTTCCTTTACTGTTTTGGTGTGAATAACCCATGTCTTTTAGTTTTTAAATTATTAATACCTAAATATAGGGTATTTTTTTACAAAAAAGAAGATTTTACTCATATAAATCTCAATTTTATTAACAATTTTAACTAAAATGCTATTTTTTTTCTTCTCTGTTAACAATATTAAAAACGTTTTATGAATTTAGTTTTTTGCCAAATTATAAAAACTTTCTACACGATTTTTGGCATTTTCGGATATATCTTTCCAGAACAGGTTTACATCTCCAAAATGATAATTATTTATAAGTTTAAGAAGGAAATTGCCTTTTATCCTTTTGGGAACAGACGACCATAACAATCCATCATATATCTGAATATGAATAGAATTTGAATATATCTTTTCATCATAAAAGAATAGACCTTTATGTTCATCTATTTTACTTTCTCTTGATTCATCCCATTTTATTGGGTTTGTAACAAATTGATTTTTTTTCCACGAAAAATGGGCAGGATGTTTACCTTTTTTTGGTTTTTTGTTCATTCTAAAAGTATTCCATGACAAATACCCTTTTATATCATTTGGGTCTTTCAGTGCATGTATTGTATTAAATTCATTAATATCAACTCTTGTTCCAGGGATATATGCTGCAATAAGTTGATTTTGAAGATCCTTACCGTCAAAAAACTCTTTTAAAAGAGTTTTACAATGATAAGCTCCTTGACTGTGACCTGCAATAATAATAGGTCTTCCATTATTAAAATTTTGCAAATAAAAAATAAATGCTTTTCTAATATCATTGTATGCTATTTCCCCAGCTTTTATACCTCCATTAGAAGTGTATGGTTCATAAAATGATCTGTAATGAACCTGTCGATACAGAGGACTATATATTTTTCCAGCATTTGCCCAGGCTGATGCTTGATATTTAATAGCTACGTTTCTGACAACACTATTTTGATTATCATCTTTAATATCAGAATTCCAAGAATCATTTTTATTGTCAGTTAGAAGAGTAGGATAAATGTAGAAAACATCTGCTTTTAAATTTTTCTTTTCAGTATTATAAAATGCATCAATTATTGGATCATTTTTTTCTGGATGGGCCGCCCAACTATTAAGTTCGCTATAGTTAGGACTTTTCGGAGCTTCAGAGTATATGAATTCCTTTGTTGCGTATTTTGATTTACAACTAACTACTGATAATATTAATAAAAGACTAATTATCCTGACTATGTTCATAATTAAATTTAGTTGTCAATTAATTAAGAAATTCTATTCATTTAAACAATAGATTTATAATTATATTTGTTCTGACAATAATTATACCATGATGTTATTAAGGCTTTGTGTATTTTTCATTTTCATATACACCTTTTCATTTTCACAGTCTATAAGAATTAATGAGGTTGTTGCCTCAAATTCAATTTTTTTAGACGAAGATGGAGATACCTCTGACTGGATTGAATTGTACAATTATGGAGCAGATGAAATATCACTTAATAATTGGAGCTTAACAGATATTTTGGATGATAATAACCCTTGGACATTTCCAGATATTACTATTGATGCTGATGAATATCTTCTAATATGGGCATCCGATAAAGATAGATCTGGAATCACATATGCCAGAACATTAATAAATGAAGGTGATTCATTTAGATATGAAATTCCAAATGAGAATACTGATACAAATTGGATGAATACAGATTTTGATGATGATGAGTGGAGTATAGGTAATTCTGGTTTTGGTTATGCTGACGGTGATGATAATACATATATAGCTGCGGGAACATTAGCGGTTTATTTAAGAAAATCTTTTACAATTGAGGATATTAGCGAAATCAATAGTTTAGTATTAGATGTTGATTATGATGATGGATTTGTTGCTTATATAAATGGAGTAGAAGTAGCAAGAGCAAATATTAATGGAACTCCCCCAATATATAATTCAACAACACAAATTGATCATGAGGCTCAAATGTATAATGGTGGAATACCTGACAGATTTTTAATTGATAATTATGAAGATTTATTAGTTGACGGAAATAATGTTTTTAGTATACAAGTTCATAATATTTCCAATACTTCTTCTGATATGACCATAATTCCTTTTCTATCGGCAATATATGATAGTGAAACTAGCGAAGGGGTAAGCCCACCAGATATTCTTGGATTTCAGGGTCAGTCATTTATGCATACAGACTTTAAATTATCATCATCCGGTGAATCTGTTTATCTAAATGATGCATTAGGAAATTTAGTTGATTCTATAACTTTTGGTGCACTTCCATCTAATATTTCGTACGGAGTTTCTTTTGAAAATGATGTTTATGTTGCATATGAAGACCCAACTCCGGGTGAAGAAAATGATACTTTTGAGTATGCTGGTGTTTTAGGTGTTCCTCTAACATTTTCTCATGATGGAGGAAGCATAGATAGTACAATTAATCTTGAAATTACTGGAGATGGAACAGAGGATGAAATAAGATATACCACTGATTTTACTGAGCCTAATCAAAATTCCAATTTATACACAGGTCCCCTGACCATTGATGAAACATCTATAATAAGAGCCAAGGCTTTTAAAGAAGGCTATATATCTCTTCACTCGAACACAAGAAATTATTTCTTAAATATTCAAAGTCAGCACCCAATTATCCATCTTGTAACAGATGAATATAATTTATTTGATTATGACTATGGAATTTACGCATATGGTCCTCCCGATTATGGAGGGTATCCCTATTTTGGCGCCAATTTTTGGGAAGATTGGGAAAGACCAGTTCACATTTCTTATTATGAAAATAATATATTAGAATTTAGTGCAAATGCTGGGATTAAAATCGCTGGTGCTTACAGTAGGGGTTGGGACCAGAAATCATTAGCTCTTTTTGCAAGAGGTGAGTATGGGGTTGGAGAATTTGAACATCCATTTTTTGATAATTTAGATTATGACACTTTTGAGTCATTAGTTTTAAGAAATTCTGGAAATGATTGGATGAGAACTAATATGAGAGATGCTGCTATTACAAGTTTAATGGAGGGTTCTCATATTGACTATCAAAGTTTTAAAACAGTTTCATCATATATAAACAAACAATATTGGGGACTATATAATCTAAGGGAAAAGGTTAGTGAAAATATGATAGCTTCAAAACATGATGTCAATGCAAATGATATAACTATGCTAGAATTTAATGCAGAGGTTGTCGATGGTGATAATACAGAATATGTAGAGTTAAGACAGTTTGTTCAGCAAAATGATTTATCAGATGATGAAAATTATAATTATGTCATTAACCAAATTGATATCGACAATTTTATGGAATACAATATTGCCCAAATATATATGGACAATAGGGATTATCCTGGAAACAATATAAAGTATTGGAAGGTTCCTGGAAGTAAGTGGAGATGGGTTTTATATGATACCGATTTTGGATTTGCCGGTCAATGGTGGTCTGACTGGGATCAAAATTATGCCTACTTTTTTGACACACTAGACTTTGTTTTATCAGGCAATCAAACAACTTGGGCTAATCCATCTTGGGCTACTTTGTTTATGAGAAAACTAGTTGAAAATATAGAATTCCGAAATAAGTTTGTCAATCGCTATGCTGATGAAATGAATACTAGATACCTTCCGACAAATGTTACAACTCATTTTATTAATATTTATGAGAACATGTATGATGAGATGTCTGATCACATCGAAAGATGGTCAGAAAGTGAGCCATGGGTTTCAGAAGAATCTGTTTATGAGTTTGTTGATAATATGAATAATTTCGCTATTAATAGGCAACCAGAAGCTAAATATCATATTTTAAATCAATTTGATCTCGATTCATATCACGAATTTGTATTATTTAATGAAACTCCCGAGCTAGGATATGTAAGAATAAATAATAATTTAAAAATTCAAGAAGATGAGTGGAGTGGTGATTATTTTGAAGATGTTCCAATAACTTTAAAAGCCATTCCAGAATCAGGAAATGAATTTTCTCATTGGAGTGGTGATTTAAATTCAACAGAATCTGAAATTGAAGTTGACATAACCGAGAATTTTAATATAGAAGCGCACTTTATCAATAGTTCTGGATTAAACCTAGTGATAAACGAAATAAATTATAAATCATCTGATAATTTTGACACAGGGGATTGGATTGAGCTTTATAATCCTAATCAAGATGATATTGATATTTCAGGTTGGATTTTAAAAGACAGCAATGATTCAAATGAATTTATCTTTCCAAACGGTACAAGCATATATGGTGATGATTATTTAGTTATTGTAAGAAATGCTGAAAATTTCACAGAATTTTACCCTGAAATTAGTTCTTATATTGGCGAATTTGATTTTGGACTTTCCGCATCTGGAGATGCAGTAAGACTATTTGATATGGACAACATTTTGCAAGATGAGGTTTACTATGAGTCTTCATCGCCATGGCCTCCACTTTCTAACGGGGACGGCTATACTTTGG
Source organism: uncultured Bacteroidota bacterium (assembly GCA_902519075.1). Classification (GTDB taxonomy): domain Bacteria; phylum Bacteroidota; class Bacteroidia; order Flavobacteriales; family Flavobacteriaceae; genus MED-G13. The sequence continues at coordinate 7,977 of CABYIO010000006.1, forward strand.
AGTTGATCGACCCATCTTATGATAATTCCCTACCATCAAGCTGGAGTAATATAAATTATCATGGAAGTCCTGATGCTATAAACTCTGCAACAGCATCCATCAATGATGAGGATTTATTTTATACTCGTGTATATCCAAATCCATTTGTTCAAACTTTATATGTTTTGTTAGAATTAGAAATAAGAGAGTTTGTTACTATTGACATATTTGATCTGAAGGGATCACTGGTTAATAATTTACACTCTGGAGTTCTTAACTCTGGAGTTCAAAGAATTAACAAAAATCTTGAAAAATTAAATACAGGAATTTATATTTTAAAAATTAAAACAGCCTCTGGGTTAAGCCAAACCGAAAAAATTATAAAGTTCTAAGCCGAATAATTGATTTTTAACAGATGCGGCCTTTCATCGTTAATTTTAATTATTAGTTCACCAAAAAGAGTATTTGCCCAAGCAAACCATGATCTAAAGTAATTACTTGGATCATCTTTGTCGAATGCCTCATGCATAAAACCTGTCCCAGCATGTGTGTTGACCAGCATCTTTAAGCACTTTTCAATTTCTTTATCATCTATACTTGTCATTGCTCTTAAAATAATGCCCATGGGCCAAATTTTATCTTTTCCTGTATGCGGACTAGCTTGACCCTCAGCAGCTTGACCTTTTAAGAAGTAAGGGTTGTAATCGCTAAGTAAAAATTTTCTGGTGTTTTGATATACTTTGTCATTTACAAATTTAGAATCCAAATATGCAAGAGACATTAATGAAGGCACATTTGCATCATCCATATATAAATTGTTTCCAAAACCATCAATTTCATAAGAGTAAATTTTTCCAAAATTTAAATGTTCTTTAATCGCATATTTTTTTACAGCATCATCTAACTCAATAGACATCGACATGCATTTTTTAGAAAAAATTAAATCAATTTTTTCATCTGAGTATATTTCCGAAAGCTGTTGCATTGAAATTGAAGCGAAAATATTTGAAGGAATTAAAAACGGATACATAGTTGCATCATCCGATGGTCTAAACATAGAGCATATCATACCATTTGGTTTAAAAGGTCTTCCTGTTCCAGAAAATACAGGCGCATCTACCATTGCTGTACCATTTCTAATAAATCTGTATGGAGATGTACCATCTTTTCTTTGCTCTGTTAAAAAGGTGTCATAAATGAGTTTTGAAGATTTTATCCATGTCTCATCAAAAATCGAATTATCTCCAGTTAACTTGTAATAATTATAACTCAATCTGATAACATAACAAAGAGAGTCAACTTCCCATTTCTGTTCATGAACCCCTGCTATTGGGGTTGGAATATCTTTGTTGTGAGCTGAAATCTTTGATAAATCTTTGTAAAAAGAATTTGCATAAGGATCCCTAATTACACATTTAGCTTGACGATTTATCAATCCTTTTATTAGATTTTTAATTTTTTCATCTTTTTTTACTAATGGTAGATATGGCCATACTTGAGCAGTGGAATCCCTTAGCCACATAGCATCAATATCTCCTGTAATAATGAAAGTGTCAGGCTTACCGTCAATAACTTCATAGTCTACAGTCGTATCAATTGTATTAGGATAGCAATTTTCAAAAATCCAAGATAATTGTGAATCTTTTATCTGGGATTTAATAAAATTAATCTGATCTTCAACAGCTTTACTTATGTAAGTTCTTTTATTAATTGGCGGTCTATTTGAAATGTAAGTATCAAATCTTTTATTCTCACTACTTAATTTATTAAGCCCTGATAATCCTATTCCAGCTAGGCTGATATTTTTTATAAAACTTCTTCTTTTCATAAAATTCCCCTTTTTTAAATTTAATTATCTTTGGCAATCTAAACAAATAATTAAAAATGAATAATATAGCTTTATTAATATTGAGAGTTGTTTTTGCAGGTTCAATGCTTTATGGCCATGGGCTCGGAAAGTTTAATAAATTAATTCAAGGAGATTTAAGTTTTGCTAACCCAATCGGGATAGGCGAGGGCCCAACTTTAATTCTTGCAGTTTTTTCAGAATTTTTAGCACCTATTTTTATAATTGTTGGATATAAGACTAAATTTTTTAGTTTTTTCACAGCTGCAACAATGTTTATAGCTGCGTTCGTAGTTCACTGGGGGGATCCCTTTGGACGAGTTGAAAAAGCTTTATTGTTTTTAACTGTTTTTGTCATACTAATGATGACAGGCCCTGGAAAATATTCGATTGACAGAAAATTTTAAAATTTAGGCTTAGACATTAATAAATAACCAATTAATTTGTTATCAATTTTATAAATATTTTCGAATATTTTACATGTTTGATAAAATTTAATATTCTTTATTGATAAGATTTAAATTAGTCTTATTTTTGATCGATATTAAACTAAATCGATTTCTTAAAATGAATCAAAGAAATATACTATTAGTATACATGTTGTTGCTTTCATCAATAATTTATTCTCAGTCAATTCTTGTGAGCGGAATTGTTGTTGATGAAGGGGGGAATCCGCTTCCTGGAGTTACAGTATTAATTGAGGGTACAAATAGAGGAGCCTCAACTACTTTTGAAGGTACTTATGCTATTAAAGCTGATAATGAAAGTCAAAATATTCAGTTCTCCTACATTGGTTTTGAAACCCAGTCAATTTTAATTAGTAATCAGAAAAAAATTGATGTGATAATGATTGAGAGCCTTGAATCTCTGGAAGAAGTACAGGTTGTGGCTTTTCAAAAGCAAAAGAAAAATAGTGTAATTGGATCAATTAACACAATTAATCCGTCTGAGCTAAAAATCCCAACTTCTAATATTACTAATGCAATGGCAGGAAAACTGGCCGGAATGATTTCTTATCAAAGGTCTGGTGAACCTGGAGCAGACAATGCAGAATTTTTTATTAGGGGGGTTACTAGTTTTGGTTACGCCAATAACCCACTTATTTTAATTGATGGTTTAGAAGTTACTACAAATGATTTAGCCAGAATTGAACCTGATAACATTGCTAGTTTCTCAATCATGAAAGATGCAACAGCTACATCTTTATATGGTGCGAGGGGAGCAAATGGAGTAATTTTAGTTACTACGAAGGAAGGTAAAAAAGGAAAGGCTAAAGTATCTTTTAGATATGAGAATTCAATTTCTGCTCCTTCACAGACAAATGAATTTTTGGGTGGAGTTGATTACATGAACTTATATAATCGTGCAACAAGAACAAGAGATGCATCAGCACCTTTAACTTACAGTATTTCAAAAATATATGGGACACTAAATGGCGGAGATCCAAATATTTATCCTAACGTTAATTGGTATAATGAGCTATTCAAGGATTATACGCTAAACAGAAAAGCCAACCTTAACGTAAATGGTGGTGGTGACATTGCTCAGTATTATCTTTCTGTCTCTCATAATAATGACACAGGATTATTAAAAGTTGATCCGTTGAATAATTTTAATAATAATATTGATATTAAGCGCTCAAACCTTAGGGCTAATATCAATATAGATTTGACTAGTACCACAAAAATTGCTGTAAAGTTTTACTCATTATTTGAGAGGTATAATGGTCCATCAGTTTCTGCAAATGATATATTTGGATCGGTTATGCAGGCAAATCCTGCAAATTTTCCAAAATACTTTGCCTACGAAGATAATTTAGGATATAATCACACCCTATTTGGCAATAAAGGTAATGGTGGATTCCCTAATCCTTACGCTGACATGGTTAAGGGATATAAGGACAGATTTACAAATACAATCTTTTCTCAAGTGCAAATTGAGCAAGATCTTAAATTCATTACGGAAGGTTTAAAGTTTCGAGGTATGGCTTCTGTTAGAACTTACACGATGAATGAAAATTCAAGAGATTACACTCCATTTTATTATGGAATGGCTGAGGTTGAAACTGATCAAGGAATTTTAAACTACTTGTATAGAATTCAAGAGGGTACAGAATTTTTAAATAACCCAAGTGTAAATAACCTAGGTACTAGTAGGTTTTATTATGAATTTGTAACCGAGTATAACAGGAAATTTAATGAACTTCATGATTTTGGTGGTCTTCTGGTATTTAATTTTAGTGAATCACTTAATACTATTGGTGGTAATAGTGCTTTTGCAACATTACCTTCTAGAAATATGGGTTTATCAGGAAGATTTTCATACAACTATGATTCTAGGTATTTTACAGAATTTAATTTTGGTTACAATGGTTCTGAAAAATTTGCAAAGAATAACAGATTTGGATTCTTCCCGTCAATTGGTTTAGGTTGGATTTTGTCTAATGAAAATTGGTTTAACGAAAATTTACCTGATGTGAATATGTTTAAATTAAAGCTTACCCATGGTCTTGTTGGTAATGATGGAATTTCTAGTGCTGATGATAGGTTTTTTTACTTATCTGAGGTCAATTTACAAAGTGATAGCTATGGCTACACTTGGGGTTCAGATTTTAATAATTATTATCAAGGCTACGTAATAGACAGATATTCAAATCAAAATGTAACATGGGAAGTAGCTGAAAAAACAAATTATGGTTTGGAGTTAGGATTATTTAATTCTTTAAATTTCCAGATTGATTACTTCACCGAACATAGGTCGAAAATTTATATGTCTAGAGATTACATTCCTTCAACCATGGGGCTAACCACTACAATTAGCAGTAACCTGGGTGAAGTTAATTCAAAAGGAGTCGATTTATCCATTGACTATAACAAGGCTTTTGATTCTGGTTTAATTCTTTCAGGAAGAGGTAATTTCACCTATTCTACTAATGAAGTTTTAATTAATGGAGAGCCCGACTACACTTATGATTATTTAAGTAGAATTGGATATCCTGTTAATCAGGCATGGGGTCTTATTGCTGAGCGTTTATTTATCGATCAAGCCGATATTGATAATTCTCCAGAGCAGTTTAACGGATTTTCATCCTCTGCAAATTCCTATATGCCGGGTGATATAAAGTATACAGATATAAATAATGATGGTGTTGTAAATGAACTTGATAGAGTGCCAATTGGAAAACCAACTGTCCCAGAAATAGTTTATGGATTTGGTGTATCCGCTTCTTACAAAGGATATGATTTTTCTGTTTTCATGCAGGGAGTTGCAAGAACATCATTTTTTATAAACCCTAATGATATATCACCATTTGTAAATGAAAGAAATGCCTTAAATGTAATAGCCGATAATCATTGGTCAATAAATAATCCAGATCCTAATGCTTTTTGGCCTAGACTTTCAACATACTCAATAGCTAATAATGAGCAGCAGTCAACATGGTGGCAGAGGGATGGAGATTTTTTAAGATTGAAAAATGTAGAAATCGGATACACATTTCCTGACAAGGGAACAGGTTTATTTTCTGGTTTAAACACAAGAATTTATTTTACTGGGCTCAATCTTTTGACATTCTCAAAATTTGATCTATGGGATACTGAAATGGGTGGCAACGGATTAGGATATCCCCCTCAAAAGGTTTATAATATTGGATTACAAGTTAATTTTTAATGAAAAATATGAATAAAAAAATTATAATTATTGTTTTACTATTCGGAATGTTTAGTTGCGATGAATACTTAGATATTGTTCCGGATCAAACTCAGCAAATTGACTTATTATTTGAACGAAAAGAAGTTGCTTACACAGCTTTGGCAACTTGCTACGCTTATTTGCCAAAAAATGATGGGGTATATACCTCATTTATGATGATGAGTGATGAAGTAACAACACCAACTTCAAAAGAAACTGATGGAATAAGAATAATGAAAGGGCAGCAATCCGCCTCTAATCCAAAATTTGGATTATGGTCTGGGTGGTCAGATCAAGGTCCTTTGTGGGAAGGAATTAGGCATTGTAATGTTTTGATTAAAAATATATATAACGTCGTAGATATGACCGAGGAGGAGATGAACACCTGGGCGGCAGAAGCTAAGTTTCTTAAAGCATATTACCATTTTTTACTATTTACCTACTATGGGCCCATACCCATTGTAGATGAGAATTTACCTATTTCTGCTAGTGATACAGAAGTTAGGGTTAAAAGAAGAACAGTTGATGAGTCTGTAGCTTACATTGTTGAAACTATTGATGAAGCAATTGTTCATCTACCAGCTAGGGTTCTTAGCTCTAATGATTTAGGTAGAATTGATCAAGTTATTGCTAAGGCAATTAAATCTAGGGTTCTAACTTACGCAGCTAGCCCACTATTCAATGGAAATACTGAAATGTATTCTGGTTTTGTAAATGAGGAAGGAGAACATTTTTTTAATCAATCATATGATCAAAATAAGTGGGATTTAGCTAGGGATGCATCGCTGGAAGCTATTAGTGCTGCTCTTGAAAATGGAGTTAGTTTACACGAATTTACATCTACACCTCCAAATTATGAAGATGAGTATGAAGAGGAAGAATTTATACAGACATTATATGATTTAAAGTATTCGATTGTAGATAAATGGAATTCGGAATTAATATGGGGTAATTCTAACCCAGTTCGAGACAATGATTGGTGGCAAATGCAGGCTGCATGTATGATGAAAAATCCAAATGCATCATCCGTTGAAGCAGCATGGCAATGGATTGCACCAACTTTAAGAATTGCTGAATTATTTTATTCCCAAAATGGATTACCTATTGATGAGGATTTGACTTACGATTATCAAAATAGATATAATGTAATGTCTGTTGGAGGCTTACAAAACTTACAAGCTCAATACGGAGCGAGTACAGCTAAATTAAATTTGGATAGAGAGCCAAGATTTTATTCATCACTTGGGTTTGATAGAGGTTATAATAGAACATGGGGAAATTTATGGCAATTAAGAATGAAAAAGGGAGAAAGTCATGGAAGAATTGCAAATTCAGATGATTACTTAATTACGGGTTATGCACTAAAAAAATTAGTTCATCCGGACTCTGAGGGAGATGGCTATTCAAAGATTGTGACATATGCATGGCCAATGATAAGACTTTCAGAATTATATTTAAATTATGCTGAATCGATTAATGAGTCAACTGGACCAAGTTCTGATACATATAATGCATTGAATGCTGTTAGACAGAGGGCTGGTATCCCAAATGTTGAAGATGCATGGAGCGACCCTTCGATTTCAGCTAATGTAAACAAGCATACAAACCAAGAAGGTTTAAGAGAAATTATTAGACAAGAACGTCTGATAGAACTATCTTTTGAAGGCAATAGATATAATGATCTTAGAAGATGGAAATTGGCTGATGAATACTTTAACTCACCTATCTTTGGATGGTCAGTAGATGAAACAACAGTGAGTGGTTATTATAATATAACCCAGGTTGGTATAAGATCTTTTAATAATCCAAGAGATTATTTTCACCCTATAAGTATTAACGAAATAACAATTAATCCAAACCTGATTCAAAATCCTGGTTGGTAATATTAAAATAATATGAAAATAAACAAAATATTGACAATTTTATTATTCTCCTTTACTACTTTACTTGGTTGTAAGGATGACGAAAATCAAGATTCAACTCCGCCAGGAAGTTTAATAATTGAAAATATAACGCCTACAAATGGTGGAGGTATAATTTCATATATATTGCCTGACGATTCAGATATTTTATTCGTCAGAGCAGAGTATACTAATTCTCTGGGAGTTGATGTATACCGAGTTTCTAGTTCACACAATAATTCAATTGAAATAGACGGTCTAAATCAAAATACACCAATACAGATAAGATTATTTGTTGTGGACGAAAATGAGAATATGTCTCAGCCAGTTGAAGTAGAATTTACTCCACTACCTTCATTTATATTCTTGGTTCAGGAAAGTATTTCTTTCACACCTGATTTAGGCGGTGTTAAACTTGAATGGGAGAATGTTGCTGAAAAAACTGTTTATGTTCATTTGCATATTGTGAATGAAGGTGATGAAGAAATTAGAATATTATCTTCAAACAGCGCCACTGAAAGTGTTTTTGTGAGAGGGTTAGAATCAGTAGAAATGACTTTTTTGACCAAGGTTGAAGATTTTGATGGTAATATTACTGATTTAGAAGAAAAAGCTACATTAACCCCTTTATTTGAGGAAATGATTGATAAGTCCACATGGACTCTTATGAGTCAATTATCTGTGAATGGTAATGCATGGGAAGGAGAAACAACAGCCTTTTGGGATGATATAGTTGATACTGCTGAAACTAATTCTGACAATAGTTATTTTATTATTTGGAGAGATCAAAATGGTGGTACCCTTGATTGGCCTCTTGATATTGTAATTAGCCTTAATAAAAATGTGAGAGTTCATAGATTCAAAGTATGGCAGAGAGCATTTTGGTATGGTGGTCCGACGGGCATCCCATATTATTATCAAGAGGAAAATATGAGATCCTTTGACTTATATGCCAGTAACAATTCTGTTGACTGGACATTATTAGGCCAGTTTGATATTGGTGATCCAAGTGACGAGAATGGAAATATTCCACAAGATTTCATTGATGCTGCAGCTGATGGTCACGATTTTGATCTCGAAGGTGTCTCAGAAAAGTTTAGATATCTAAAGTTTTCAATCACATCAAATTATGGTAGTGACACATATGTTCATGGTTCTGAGATAACTCTGTGGGGATTGGATAATGTAGATTAATTTATGAAGAATTTTTTACCAATTTTTTTCTTTTTAGCTACTCACTTAATTTATTCACAAAATTTATCAACCCTTGGACCTTATTTAAAAGATGATAACAGTAATAATGTTATTTTAAGAGGAATAAATTTAGGAGGATGGATGCTGCAAGAGCCATATTTATTTCAGTTTACTGGAGCTGCAGATTCTCAACATGAGTTCAAAGAAAAACTAGTAGAATTCATTGGTCAAGAAAACACAGACAATTTTTACAATGCATGGTATGAAAATTTTATAACTCAAGTTGATGTTGATTCACTTGCTAGTCACGGATATAATAGTATACGCCTTCCAATGCATTATGATTTATTCACTTTGCCAATTCAAAATGAGCCTGTTTCAGGTGAAAATACCTGGTTAGATTTAGGATTTTCTATGGTTGATAATTTACTCGATTGGTGTGAAGCCAATAACATGTATTTAATATTAGACTTACACGCCGCACCTGGCGGACAAGGATTTGGCTCTGATATTAATGATTATAATCCAAATTTACCTTCATTATGGGAAAGTGAAGAAAATAAAAATAAAACTATCGCCTTATGGGGTAAATTAGCCGAAAGATACAGCGATGAACCTTGGATTGGTGGATATGACTTATTAAATGAAACTCACTGGAATTTAGCAGAAAATGAATTAAGAAACTTTTACATTGACGTAACTAATGAAATTAGACAATATGATCAGCAGCATATAATCTTTATTGAAGGAAATGGTTATGCTAACGATTTTTCAGGATTGACTCCTCCATGGGATGACAATATGGTTTACAGTTTTCACAAATATTGGAGTTTTAATGATTCGCTTGATTGGGTAACTTGGATCAGAAATGAATATGGTGTCCCATTGTGGATGGGTGAGGGCGGTGAAAATTCGAATCAATGGTTTACTGAAGCTATCAAAGTATTTGAGGAAAATTATATTGGGTGGGCTTTTTGGCCATGGAAAAAGTTAGAATCTATTTCCGCTCCATATGCCATCCCTACTAATTCAAATTACCAGTCCTTGATTAACTATTTTAGAGGAGAAGCTAGTGCTCCCTCAATTGAAAACGCCGTTAATGGTTTGATGCAATTGGCAGAAGACTCCCATATCTCAAATAACAGATTTCAGAGGGATGTTGTTGACGCAATGATTAGACAAGTTAATTCTAATGAAACATTACCTTTTAATGGTCAAAATAATATCCCAGGTATTTTATACGCATCAGATTATGATTTAGGTGCAATGGATTATGCATATTCTGATTCAGATTATGCCACGTATCACATTAACACGGATAATTTTCAGGCATGGAATCAAGGTTGGCAATATAGAAATGATGGGGTTGATATAGAAAATAGCAGCGATACTGATGGGAATGGTTATCAAGTAGGTTTCACTAGTGAAGACGAATGGTTGATTTTTAGCGTTGAAATTCAAGAATCAGGATTTTACAATATTGTTACAAGGTATGCCTCTGCATCTAGTGGAATTTTTTCGATGGAATTGGATGGGATTCCCATAGTAGACAACATTATTCTTTATAATACAGGTAGTTATTCAAATTTTGTAAATAAACTAACTCAAGGAATATATCTTCCAGAAGGAACATTTAAATTAAAAATGAAAATGGTTACTGGAGGATACAATTTATCAACTATAAATTTTGACATTTCGGAAGAAATACCTGAATTTTCAATTGAATACGCTGAAGCACAAGAAGATCTATCAACCATTTTACTTTTATTAAATCAACCATTAGATATTGATCAGGGGATAGACAGCTCTCATTTTGGAGTTTTTGTTAATTCAGAAGAAGTATCTATTTCTGATATAGAAATTAGCGAAGAGAATCCTCAAGTAATATATATTTCACTCGATGAAGAATATAACTTCTTGGATGATATTTCAGTAAGTTTTTATCAGGAATCAGAGATAGAATCCATTTTAAGTGAGTTTTTAATTCCATTTTCACAATTTCCAGTTTATAATAACGTAAGTGAAAGAATAATTATTCCTGGAATAGTTGAAGCAGAAGATTTTATTTATCAAGAGGGTCTTTCAACGGAAGAAACCTCAGACATAAATGGTGGATTAAATATTGGCTATACTGACGTGGGTGATTTTGCTGATTATTTGGTATTAGTAACTGAGACAGGTGATTATGATATTAATTTTAGAGCTGCCTCAGAAAATCAGTCTGGATCGATTTTACTTCAATTGATTGACGGATCAAATATTCAGAATTTAACCCAAATTTCGCTTCCCATCACTGGAGGTTGGCAAACATGGGAAACAGTTTCTGCTACTACAAATTTAAGTGAAGGGTCGTATAAGTTAAGATTGAAAGTTATTCAATCTGGTTTCAACTTGAATTGGATTGAATTTGATTTTACCGGAAATTCAATGGGACTTGATGATAATGAAATGAGCGGAGTAAGACTTTTTCCTAATCCTGTAAATGAAATTTTAAATATTTATTTAGAATACGAAACATTTATAATTGAAATTTATGACATAATTGGTAAAAAAATATTTGAGGCTGAAAACTTAAATTCAATTAATGTTAAACATTTTGAAGAAGGTATCTACCTTTTAAAAATATCCTCAGGAAATTATAATCAGTCAAAATTATTTATTAAAAAATAATTGTTTTTTAGTCTATCTACATTTTTGTAATTTTAAGGAAACAAACTAAATATGCCTAGATATCATAAACTAGGAGATATACCCAATAAAAGACATACTGTTTTTAAAAATAAGAACGGTGGATTTTACTATGAAGAGCTTTTTGGTACAATTGGATTTGATGGAATGTCATCTTTAATGTATCATACTCAAAGGCCAACTCAGGTGAAAGAAATCCTAAAAACATATTCTGTATCTCCTAAAGCTGCAATTGAAAATAATATGAAATCAATGATGTTGATGGGTTTCAACATTAAAAAAGAATCTGACTATTTAAAAAGCAGAAAAGTAATTTTATTTAATAATAATTGTCAAATTTCCATTGCTTCTCCCTCTAAGTCATTGGAGGATTATTTTTATAAGAATACCGATTCAGACGAGGTAATTTTTATTCATAAGGGATCTGGAAAACTCAGAACTTTTTTAGGAAACATAGATTTTACTTACGGAGATTATTTAGTGATTCCAAGAGGGATTATTTATCAAATTGAATTTAATGATGAAAACAATAGATTATTTATTGTTGAGTCAAAATCTCCAGTTTATACTCCTAAAAGATACAGAAATTGGTTTGGTCAGCATTTGGAAAGTTCTCCTTATTGTGAGAGAGATATGCATCCGCCAACCGAATTGGAAACCTTTGATGAATCAGGGAAATTTCTTTTAAAAATTAAAAAGGATGATTCTATTCACGAATGTATTTATGCTGCTCATCCTTTTAGTGTTATTGGTTGGGATGGTTATAATTATCCTTACAAGTTTTCAATTCATGATTTTGAACCGATAACTGGAAGAATTCATCAGCCACCACCTGTACATCAGACATTTGAGACAAGTAATTTTGTAATATGTTCTTTTGTTCCAAGATTATATGATTATCACCCTGATGCCATCCCAGCTCCGTATAATCACAGCAATATTGATTCAGATGAGGTTATTTATTATGTTGATGGTGATTTTATGAGTAGAAATAATGTTGATGAAGGTTACATTAGTCTTCATCCAGCAGGAATTCCTCATGGTCCTCATCCAGGTTTAATGGAAAAAAGTATTGGAAAAAAAGAGACAAAAGAACTTGCTGTTATGGTTGACACCTTTCAACCTTTAAAGGTTACAGATTATGCACTCAAAATTGATGATGGAAAATATTATCATTCATGGATAGAAAAAAATAATTCAAAATAAATATGGTAGCAGACAAAATTTTTGATGAAGCAAAAGATTTTTTACCAATTCTAGGAATCGATTACATTGAATTTTATGTTGGAAACGCTAAGCAGTCAGCTTATTTCTATAAATCTGCCCTTGGATTTGAATCAGAAGCGTACTCAGGACTTGAAACAGGAGATAATTCTAAAGTCTCTTATGTAATTAAGCAAGAAAAAATAAGATTTGTTTTAACATCATCATATATCAAAAATTCTGAAATTAATGAACATTATTTGACACATGGAGATGGAGTTAAAGTTGTTGCTTTTTTGGTTGAAGATTCCAAAAAATCATATGAAGAAACTATCGGAAGAGGAGCACAACCTTTTCTTGAACCCACTAAAATCGAAGACGAAAATGGCTGCATAATTAAATCTGGCATTCACACCTATGGTGAAACCGTCCATTTGTTTATTGAAAGAAAAAATTATAACGGTGTATTTCTTCCTGGTTTTAAAAAATGGGCGAATACTTATTCTCCCAAACCAATAGGACTAAAGTATGTTGATCACGTAGTGGGTAATGTAGGTTGGAATGAAATGGATAAATGGTGTACATTTTACAGGGATGTTTTAGGTTTTACTCAAATAGTTTCTTTTGATGATAATGATATTTCTACTGAGTATACAGCCTTGATGAGTAAAGTAATGAGTAATGGAAATGGCAGGGTTAAATTTCCTATTAATGAACCAGCAGATGGACTTAATAAGTCACAAATAGAGGAGTACCTTGATTTTTATAATGGACCAGGAGTTCAACATCTAGCATTGGCAACTGACGACATAATTAAGACTGTAAGTGAAATGAAAAATAGAGGAATTGAATTCTTATACGTGCCTGAAACTTATTATGATGACTTATTAGATCGTGTAGGGCATATTGAAGAGGATATGGAATTATTAAGAAAAAATGGTATTTTAATCGATCGTGATGATGATGGGTATCTTTTGCAAATCTTTACAAAACCATTAGTACATCGTCCAACTATATTTTTTGAAATCATACAAAGAAGAGGTGCTAATTCGTTTGGAAAGGGAAACTTTAAGGCTCTTTTCTTAGCAATTGAAAGAGAGCAAAGAAACAGAGGAACACTTTAAGTCTTTATGTCAAAAAAAAGAGATTTAGAAATAGAGTTTAATGAAGTAACTTCAAAATTACCCAAGAGTTTACATTCATTTATTGTGAAGCAGCCTTACACAGAATATACTTTCCAAAATCAAGCCGTATGGAGATATGTAATGAGATTAAATGTTGATTTCCTTAAAAATGTGGCACATAAATCTTACATAAACGGACTTAAATTAACCGGAATTTCTATTGACGAAATTCCTAGAATGGAGGGTATGAATCGAATTTTAAAAGACATTGGATGGGCTGCAGTTGCAGTAGACGGTTTTATACCTCCTAATGCATTCATGGCTTTTCAAGCTAACAATGTGTTGGTTATTTCTTCAGAGATTAGAACAATAGATCATATTGGTTATACACCAGCACCAGATATTATTCATGAAGCTGCTGGACATGCTCCAATTATTGCAAATGCTGAATATTCTGAATATTTAAGAAGATTTGGAGAACTAGGAAGTAAAGCAATATCCTCAGGGGAGGATGATAAAATATTTGATGCAATAAGAGAATTATCGATATTAAAGGAAAATCCAAATTCAACTCTTCAGGATATAAATAATGCTACAAATAAGGTTGAAGAAATGCAAAAGAATGTTGGTGAATTGTCTGAAATGGCTAAAATTCGAAACTTACATTGGTGGAGTGTAGAATATGGTCTAATAGGAGACATTAATGATCCAAAAATATATGGAGCAGGTTTACTGTCATCAATCGAAGAAAGTAAAGATTGCCTATCAAAGTCTATTAAAAAAATACCATACTCTATTCAAGCAGCAGACACTAATTTTGATATAACTTCAGCTCAACCACACCTTTTCGTTACACCTACTTTTTCACATTTAAGTTATGTTTTAGAAAAATTTGCAAATCAAATGTGTGTAAGAGTTGGTGGTTTGAATTCTGTTGAAAAAGTCATAGAATCCAAAAAAATTGGTACAATTGAATTGTCAACCGGCATTCAGATTTCTTCAGTTTTCACAAGAGTAATATCTAATGATGATAAACCAATTTATATTCAATCATCATCCCCAACAGCTCTTTCAAATAATAATAAAGAATTAATTGGTCATGGAACTAATCACCACAAAGATGGATTTGGTTCGCCTCTAGGAAAATTAGAAGGAATAAATTTAGCAATTGAAGATATGTCTCCAAAAGATTTGGAAGCATATGGAATTATTGAAGGAGAATATGTTGAGCTAAAATTTGATGGTGGTGTTTTAGTTAGAGGCATAATAATCACAGGAAAAAGAGATATAAAAGGTAAAATACAGTTAATAAGTTTCAAAGACTGTAGTGTTAAATATAAAGATGAAATTTTATTTAAACCAGCATGGGGTGTTTACGATATGGCTGTTGGAAAACAGGTTGTATCAGTTTTTGCAGGACCAGCAGATGATAATTCATTCCTAAAAAATTATAAACTACCAAAATCATCATCAGAGCAAATCGTTTATGATAAAAAAACCCTACAATTACATAAATTGTATGGAGAGGTTAAAAATATTAGGCGATCTGGACATATTGAATTACAAAAAGTTGCCAGTATTTACAACGAAATTATTAGAGATTATAATCAAGAGTGGCTAATATTACTTGAAATTTATGAGATTTTATTTGAAACAAAATCTGATATTCGGGATGAGGTTAAAAAATCCTTAACAGAACTAAGAAAAAATGATAAATTCACTGATTTAATTGATAACGGATTAAAACTTATAGAATGAATAGTTGGATAGACATACCAAAAAATTCGGATTTTTCAATATATAACTTACCATTTGGGATTTTCTCTACAAATAAGAATTCAAAAAGAGTTGGTGTTGCTATTGGAAATAATATAATTGATCTATTAGCATCTAATAAATTAGATATTTTTAAAGATTTAAATATTAACAACAATGTGTTTGAAAATAATTTTTTAAATGATTTTATAAATCTTGGAAAAAATAAAACAAATAAGGTCAGAGAAATTATTCAACAGCAGCTTACAGATGAAAGTTCTAAAATTAAAATGAGTACTGATGTAATAATTCCAATGAATGAAGCTGAAATGCATTTACCCGTTAAAGTAGGTGACTACACTGATTTTTATTCTAGTATTGAGCATGCTACTAATATTGGGTCAATGTTTAGAGATCCCTCAAATCCATTACTTCCTAACTGGAGGCATTTACCAGTAGGCTATCACGGTAGAGCATCATCGATAATTGTAAGTGGCATTGACATTTTTAGACCTCAAGGTCAGGTAATGCCTATAGACTCTGATAAGCCTGTTTTTACGTCTTCAAAAAGAATAGACTTTGAACTTGAGATGGGGTATATTATAGGTAAGAACTCATCTTTAGGATCATCCATAACAACTGATGATGCTGATAATTATATTTTTGGAAAAGTTTTATTTAATGATTGGTCGGCTAGAGATATTCAAAAATGGGAGTACGTTCCACTTGGCCCATTTTTAGGTAAAAGCTTTGCTTCTTCAATTTCTCCTTGGGTTGTTACTATTGAGGCACTTGATAATTTTAGAGTTGCAGGTCCAATTCAAAATCCAGAAGTACTTGACTATTTAAAATTCAATGGCTTAAAGAACTATGACATCAATCTATCAGTTTCTATTTTACCAGAAAAAACAAATATTGTCACAATTGTTTGTAAATCAAATTTCAAGTATATGTATTGGAATATGAGCCAACAAATTGCCCATCATACTATTAACGGTTGTAATTTAAATGTTGGAGATATAATGGCCTCTGGAACAATCAGCGGAAAATCTAAGGATTCGTATGGTTCAATGCTTGAGTTGTCTTGGGGAGGTAAAAAAAATATAGAATTAAATGATGGTTCATCAAGAACATTCATTGAAGATTATGATTCTGTGATCATGCGAGGATATTGTGAAAAAGATAATATTAGAGTTGGTTTTGGAGAAGTTAAATCAAAATTATTACCTTCAATTTGATATGAAAAATTTTAAAACCATAGATCCTCATGACCTGTCAACTCAGCAGGTACATAAAATTCTTTTGAGTTCTATAACTCCACGACCTATAGCTCTTGCTAGTACGATTGACTCTGATGGAAATGTAAATTTAAGTCCATTTAGTTATTTTAATGTATTTAGTGCAGCTCCTCCAGTTTTGGTCTTTTCTCCTGCTAATAGGGTTACTAATAATTCCAAAAAAGATACACTGGCAAATGTTCAAGAAAATAAGGAGGTTGTAATTAATCTTATTGATAAAAATATTGTTGAACCAACCTCCCTATCAAGTGTATATTTTGAAAGAGGAGTAGATGAGTTTATAAAATCTGGTTTAACAAAAATTTCATCTACAAAAGTATCACCGCCAAGGGTCTCTGAGTCACCAATTTCTTTTGAATGCAAGGTAAATGATGTAATAAGCCTTGGGCCTGATGGTGGAGCTGGAAATTTGATTATATGTGAGATTCTTATGATTCACATAAATAAAGAATTTTTAGACTCTAAAGGAGATATCGATCCACTGAAGCTAAATTTAGTAGCAAGGATGGGAGGTAATTATTATTTAGATATAAAGCCTGAGAATTTATTTGAAATCAAAAAACCAGTTGGCGTAAATGCTATTGGAGTTGACAATCTACCAAATCATATCAATTATTCTGATATTTTATCTAAAAACGAAATTGCAAGATTAGGTAATATCGAAATGATTCCCAGTGCAAAAGAAATCCATAAATTTATTGAGTCTAATGGATTGGAAAAAATCATTAGTTTAGCAGACGAAAAAGAAAAAATTATTTTAATACACAAAAGGGTCAGAGAATTCCTTAAAAAAAATGATTTACAATCTGCAATATTAATGTTGTTTTCAATTTAAATCTATGAGAAAAGTTTTATTCCTATTCTTTTTTATTTTCATCAGTCAATTAAACGCACAATCTGTATATGTAGAGGACAGAAAAATTTATGTTGATGGTCAAGAATACAGGGTAAATGGTATATGTTATGCAAGAGGAGAAGGCAATGGTGAAAATTCTGGTTATTCATTTAACGATGATATTCCACTGTTAGTTGATGCAAATATTAATACAATAAGAACATACGCGGCAATTACAAACGCTGCAGAACTTAATGCTTTTGCCAACGCAGGAATCAAAGTAATTATGATGCTAAATGAAAATAGTTACACTTGGTACGTTAATCAATTTAAAGATCATCCTGCAATACTTATGTGGGAATTTGGCAATGAATTTAATTATCACCCTGAGTGGTTTGGAAATAATATTCAAAATTGGTACAACATTCTTGAAGATCGTGCTTCAACAGTTAAAGCATTAGATCCAGATCATCCGGTAAGCACTGGACACGGAGAAGTGCCTAATAGTCAGGCATTGAATTCATGTCCAAGTGTTGATGTTTGGGGAATGAATATTTACAGATGGTTAAGCCCTGAATCAGCAATAGATGAATTAGCTGCTATGACAGACAAGGCAATGTATATTTCAGAGGCTGGAGCAGATAGTTTTAATATAAATTCAAATTCTGAAAATCAGGCTCAACAAGCACAGGCTACCGAGATTATATTAAATGCGATAATTGATAAATCAGATATATGTATTGGAGTAACTTTGTTTGAATTTTGTGATGAATGGTGGAAAGCTGGTAATCCAAACCAACAAGATCCAGGAGGATTTTCTAATGCAATTCCTTACGATAATTTTGCAAATGAAGAATATTGGGGTATAGTTACAAGAGATAGAGTGCCTAAGTTATCATATTATGTGGTTCAGGAAATTTACGAAGCAACTAGTCTTTCAATACAAGAGGATTCATTTGATATAAGTATATATCCAAATCCTGTTTCAGATGGATTTTTAAACATTATAAATCCATCAAATGAGACTTTAAATATTTCTATTTATGATATTAATGGAAGAAAGGTTCATTCACAGCAAATTGTTTTTGATTCTATTGATATTTCTGATTTATCTGCGGGCTTTTATTCACTGGTAATAAAAAGTGAAGAAAGAACTAAAGCCAAAAAGATAGTAGTTAAATAATTTTTTTTCTGATTTTATTCCAGTATTTGAAAAAGGATAAATAGTCACCTTCAATTTTGAAAAGCCAGTCTCGTTGGTCTTCAAGCCCTGAATAATGTTTATTTAAAGGGTGTTCTTTGAAAATCAGATTTGACACATTATACTTTGAACAAAATTCTTCAAAATCTCCATAGAATATCTTAATGTCTTTAATATTTTTTGAAAGGTTTAAAGAAAAATCTATGCACTTTTGTGAAACTGGATATTCACTGAAAACTTTAGGTTCAAAAATTAAAACTCTGTTTGCCTTTTCATTTTTTCTCCAATTAGGGTCAATATTATAGTAATTGTAAATTAAAGTTGGCAGTGAATTATCAATTCTGATTTCTTTATTATTTTGAAGGTTTGAGTTAAGCTTTAAATCATATTTCTCTTCAACTTCATTAGGAATATTCATTGATGAAATAAACTCATAGCTATTATCTAAAAAGGTATTTTTTTGATTGCTATTAAAGTACTTGTTGATGTTATCTTGGTTTGCATAATACTTTTTGTTTGAATTAGAACCTGCAACCCATTGCCAACTAAGTGCATTACTAGCCCAATCTCCATCTAGTAAGTGGTAATACATCCATCTTGCGGGTAATCTCCAGTGACTTTTAGCAATATTTGTGGCAATCGATGCAACATACATACGCATATGATTATGCATATACCCATTCTCATAGAGATTACTTATTTCTTCATCAACAGAGTTAATGCCAGTTTGAGCTTTAACCAAAGATTTAGATATTTTAAAATCATTTATATCTTCTTGAGGTCTTTTTAAATCTTTATTTATCAGGGAGCCATTATTTACCCATATTTGTTGCCAGAAATCCCTCCATGCTAATTCTTGAATAAACTTTTCGCACTTTTTTAAGTTAATTCCATTTTCAACTATTTTTTCATAAATAAACCTTGTTGATATTACACCTCTTGAAATGTAAGGTGAAAGTTTGGTTACATTTCCGTTTTTGTAGTTCCTAGTGCTAGCATACTTAATTGGCTGAATTAAGTCAACTTTTGCTAATATCTTATCATATTTGGTAGGAAACAATTGCATGTGTACCAACCAAACAATAATTATACCGAATAATTATTCAATAATTTCAACCCTTTTTATGTAGATATTTTGCAAGGGCCAATCTAAATCATCAGTTGGTGTAGCAGCTATTTTATCAACCGTATTCATTCCGGATGTTACCCTTCCAAAAACTGTGTAACTCCCATCTAGATGATGTGCGCCAGTTTTACTTTGAACAATAAAAAATTCAAACGGAGATGCCATTTTATAAGGGTTATCAACTAGACTGCTTGGCATGCTAACCATTCCTCTTTCATGACTATATCCCTTATCTAAGTCATTTGGAAGCAAGTACCTTCCAATTTTTTTTCTTTTTTGAGATATTTTTCTGTTATCACTATTACCAGCCTGAATTACAAAATTATTGATGACCCTGTAAAACTGAGTTCCTTCAAAATAATTTTTCTTTGTTAGATATATAAAGTTAGATCTATGAAATTTTGTATTGTCAAAAAGTTGTATTTCAATATTCCCATAATCAGTAACTATTCTAACCAGATTTTCTTTATTATGCTTATCATATTCTAAAAAGAACTCCATTACATTATCATCTGACAACTTAAAGTCCTCTTCTTTTTTTATTTCAGATATTATATCTGATTTTTTACTTAATTCAATGGTTTTTTTGGGTTTTTTATCATTTGTATCACAAGACAAAAATAAAATGTAAAATGTAATTAGAAATAATTTGAAATGAATTTTATTAGTGATTATAAACATTCTTTTCTTCTTTACTTATATACTAATTTATAATTAGTTCTTGTTGATCAACAATAAAACTTAGAGCTAATTCCTCTAGTCGGTTATCCTCATATAAAAAATTCCACGGACCATGACCAGCACCTTCAAGTTCATAAAAAATATAAGGGACTTGATTTTGAGTAAATATGTCTCTAAGTTCAACTGCTTCACTAAAAGGAACTGTTGTGTCATTTGTACCATGGGTAATAAATATTGGTGGGTCACTTAAATCAAAATGATTGAGCCCATAAACAAGTTCATGAGCTTTGGTTAGCGTACTAGATCCCCAAAAATCTAATATTGTTTTAATTTCATAATCTTGATCAAGATTAGTACTAGCTAATGTGAAGTCATCTTCTAAATTAATTTCACTTTTAAAATCATTTAAATTACTTACACTGACTCCAATTGAAATAGCTGCTCCTGCGGATCCACCTCCAACAGTGATAAATTGATCATTTAATTTATATGAGTTTTTATTTGCAATTATCCATCTTAAAGCTGCTTTTGCGTCTCTAATTGCAGGATAAGATGCATAATATTTTGCAATGCTTTCATTGTCTATATTAGTTGAGAAATCAACCCACTCATTAGGGACTGTTCCATAGTCATTTTTTAACCTGTAGTCAATAGAAAAAACTGCCCAACCTCTCTCAGCAAAAAAATTAGCAATATTTACTATTGCAGCTTGTTGTTTCGATCCTCCAAATAACCCCCCGCCATGAATAAGCATTAAAACTGGTCTATTTTCCGATAGATTATCAGGAATGTAAGAGTCTATAAGAAGAGGCATTGAAGATTGATTTTCACTATTTATCGATTCATGTGATAGTCCATAACCATATACTATGTTTTCAGTGAAAATTACATCATAAGTAGAATTATTGTGAATTAGTGGAATCTGAGTTTCTTCAGTTTCATTTATTTGGCTTTCATTCTCTGAACATGAAAAGTATAATATTAATATAAAAAAAAGGAAATTTTTCATGTCTAATTATTATTGATAAATATAAATAAATTATCAATAAAGGATTCACATGAAATTAAAACGGGACAAATCTAAAAAATTGAATTTGTCCCGTGTGGTGGAGTCGCCGAGAATCGAACTCGGGTCCAAACAAGAAAACTAATAAATTTCTACATGCTTAGTTTTTAATTAATTTTCGATGATATACTGACTAAAAACCATCTATATATCACTTAGTTTCTTAGTTTCAAAAATATGTCGAAACTCATATTTTCTATGTTAACATTTACGATGTTTCTAACAGAACGCCGTTAACAAAGGCTTTCATGAAACATTTAGCTTTTCCACCTTGTGGAACGAGGCTAATCCTACTATAATTCAGATTATGCAGCTAAAGCGTATTTATTTTCGCCGTTTAAAGTTTAAAATAGATTATTACGCGTGCTATTTTAATGCGCGACATGCTTACTATTAACTTTGACTTGCTGTCAAAACCAGTCGACCCCATATTTTCAATGAACAAAAATGAAGTGCAAATATATAAAAAACTTGTACAAGGAATTTTAAGAGGTTATTTTTGATATATGAAAATTGGCATAATTAAAGAATATAAAAACCCTCCAGACAAAAGAGTTGTATTCTCACCTAAAAAATGTATTGAAATAGTTAAAAAACACCCTAAGGTTAAATTTCTGATAGAAAGTAGTGATATTCGTTGTTTTTCTGATTACGAATATGAATCTATGGGTTTAGAGACAGTTGATGATCTTTCAGAGTGTGATATTTTAATTGGTGTTAAGGAGGTACCGATTAAAAAACTAATAGCCAATAAAAAGTATTTCTTTTTTTCTCACACAATAAAAAAACAACCATATAATAAGAAATTATTACAGGAAATTTTGAAAAAAAATATTGAATTATATGATCATGAGACTATAGTTGACAAGTCTAATAATAGATTGATTGGATTTGGATATTATGCTGGAGTAATTGGAGCATATAATGGATTTAGAACATATGGTTTAAAGAAGAAGTCATTTGTAATTCCTAAGGCAATTGAATTAAAAGATAGGGTTGAGTTTAATCATACCCTAAAACAAATTAAAATTCCAAATATTAAAATATTACTTTCTGGTAAGGGTAGAGTAGCAAGTGGAACAAAAGAAGTTTTAGATTTTTTGAAAATTAAACAGGTTTCTCCCAATGATTTTATACGTAAACATTTTGATGAACCAGTGTATACTAATATTGATGTTTTAGACTACAACTATTCAAATTCAATAGATAATTCAATTTCTAATTTTTATAATTTTCCTGAAAAATTTGAATCAACATTTTATAAGTTTTCATCTGTTGCAGATATATATTTTGCTGGACATTATCACAATCCTAAAGCGCCCAAATTAATTACTATTAATGATATGAAAAAAAGTAGCTTTAATATTGATGTTGTCGCTGATATTAGCTGTGATATTGATGGTCCAATTGCTTGTACTATTAGACCTTCTACTATTGACAATCCTATCTATGGCTTCCATAAATCCAACTCAATTGAATGTGATTTTCTTGACTCTGATGCAATTGCTGTTATGGCTGTGGATAATTTACCTTGTGAGCTTCCAAGAGATTCAAGTGAAATGTTTGGTGAGATGTTTTTAAAATATGTTATTCCATCTTTCTTTAATGATGATAAAGAGAATATTCTTAAAAATTCTAAAATGACATTAAACGGTAAATTAACTCCTAGATTTAAATATTTATCGGATTACGTAGTTTAATATTTATCTTTTTAGGCTAAAGTGTGCTCTAAAAGTTTTGATAATTTCTGTTCCAGGTTCTTCATATATTACAGTGAACCAATAATCAGTAGCTGGTAGAGGTTTTCCATTAAATGTTCCGTCCCAACCTTCGCTTAGAGGGCTTAGTTGTTTTAGTAATTTACCATATCTATCAAAAATATATATTGTTGATAGAGGTCTTGTATCAATACCTATGATTTGCCAAGTATCATTGTATCCATCTCCGTTAGGGGTAAAGAATCTCGGATAATCAATCACTAATACAGACTTAGTTCCTATGCCACAGCCATTTAAGTCTCTTACAGTTATTGTGTGTTCGCCAGGGCTAACGTCAGTAAATGTTCCATCTAATTGCCATGGTCCATCATCTAAACTATATTCATAATCACCACTTCCAACAGCATTTGCTTCGATTACATGTTCATCTGCAAAGGCAAGTGTAGTAACCACTGCTTCTACAATGGCAGGTGAGCTAGGGATTACTTCTGTTGTAACTTCTCTTCTACAGCCAGTCAATATATTAGTAGCCACAGCTGTATATGTTCCTCCCATTAATGGAGTGTGTGCTGCTGTGGTAGCTTCTAGAGTTCCTGTTGGATTAATCCATTCAAAGGTATATTCACTAGCTGATAGATTGATTTCCATCACGGTAGGTGGTATTAATTCTGTTCCATTTACATCAACACAAGCCGTATAACTATCCTCTAGAGTAAATTCAGGAAGTAAATTGACTAACAAGGTTGCTTGTGCAATATCATAACATTGATCATCTACGGTGGTATCATTATCTACTCTAGCAAAAATAACTTGTGGGTTTTCAGTATTTTCAAAGCTTGTCGGTAACGGATTTATGGAAGCTTCAGCATCTTCTTCATTCGCATAATAAGTCACAGTAAAGTTTACAGGGTCTTGTCCGTCTAAGATCTGTGCATCTAAGTCTGTTAGATTGAACTGAGCTAAACCATCATTAGCCGTATTTGGATCATCACATATTATAAGTTCTGCAGGTACTCCATCACCATTTGCAATAGCCGCTTCTTGTACTTCTATATTAAAGCCAGCTCCTGTAATATTACATCCTGTCAGATTATTGGTAATATTTACAAAGAGTAGTTGTGGATTTGTAAGATTTGTATAAGGGCTAACCAGTGCATTTTCTCCGTTATCTGCATCTTCTTGTGTCTCATGATAAGTTACCGTGAAGTTTGCAGGATCCTGAGAGCCTAATAGTTCACTAGTGACAGTTTCTAGGTCAAAGTCATAAAAACCATCTGTATTTAATTCACAGGCAATTACATCAGGAACATCCCCAATATCCGGTAAAGGATTTACTATAATATCAAAGGTAACAATGGTAAAGCATCCTGTGGTATCATTAGTCACTCTTACATAGATTGTTTGTTGTCCTGGTTCTATATTAGTGTAAGTAGTAGCATCTGCAATAGGATCTATTTGATCTGTAGCATTTTCTAAAGACTCATAATAAGCTACACTTACTCCAGGCTCTCCATTGATGATATATGCTTCATTGATAGTAATATCAAAGATTTCTATCTGGTCACCTGTATTATCATAATCACATAATTCAATATCCGCAGGATCTGTACTTGGTGTTGGATTAGGTAGTACCCTTATTGTTAAAGTTGTATAAGCAATACAGCCTTCTGTATTTACAACTGCCACGTGCAGTGTTTGTGGATTAGCAGCATTGCCTGCAACAGAGGTATTCGTATAAGCCTCAGGATTTTCAATAGCATTTGTTCCAGCTAAAGCATCTTCTTCTGTTTCATAATAAATAACCTCCCAATCTATATTACCCGCTGTTATCTCATCATCTTTAACAGTTAAATCAAACTCTGTAGTCTCATCAGCAATTTCATCATCACATTGTTCTAATGCTGTAGGCTGTACGATAACAGGAGGAAGACTCACAATAAGGTTAAATTCACCTATACTAACACATCCATTATTAAGATCCTCAAGTCTTACAAAAATAGTCTGTGGATTAGTTAAGTTTTCATAACTAGTAGTATTTACAATAGGGTTTTCTCCTGTCTCGGCATCTATTAGTGTCTCGTGATAAGTTAAACCAAAGTCTGTAGTGCTTTGTTCTCCAAAGATATCTTCATCTCTTTGAGTTAAATCAAATACCGCAATCCCATCATAATCATCATCACATACAATAATATCTTCTATGATCAATGGTAATTCTGGTGAAGGAATCGTGACGAGTTCTTGTTCCACTATGTTAATACAACCTGTAATAACATTTTCAGCTCTAACAAATATGATTTGACTATCAGGAACTATATTATAATAAGGACTAATAATAGGATCTATAGCATTTTCTGCATTGGTCATTGTCTCATAGTAAGAAAGTACAATGTCTAACTCTCCGTTAATAATATCTACTTCATTAGCTTCTACTGTGAAGAATGTAAATCCGTCATTATCTTCATCACATTCCTCTATAGGCTCAGGAACTACAGGGCTTGGAATAGGATTTACCCTTAAGTCTAATGTAATAGTAGAATAACATCCTGTAATTTCATTTACTCCTCTTAAATATATTGTTTGTGCATTACTTGTGTTGGTATAAGGGCTAACAATCGGATTAGTAGCATTGTCAGCGTCTTCCTGTGTCTCGTAGAAAGTTATGCCGATACCTGTTTGCCCTTGTAAGACCTGTCCAATACTATCTTCTAGAGTAAATTCTTCTACTTCGTCACCAGGATTATTATAATCACATAGATTAAGAGGATCTGGCTGTGTAAGTACAGGTAACTCATTTACGGTTAATTCTATACTACTGGTATTGTAACATGCTGTTGTATTGTTTTCAACGTGAACCCAAACAACCTGATTAAATGCAGTTATATTAGTATAAGCAAAAGGAGTTACAATAGGATTTTCTGCATTTTCTGCATTTTCTGAACTCTCATAATAAGTTATGGTAAACTCTGAAGGATCTAAACCATTAAGTACTTCATCATCACTAAGACTTAAATCAAACAAAGCAAAACCATCAGTGTCATCATCACACAACTCTAGAGATGAAGACTCAGTATTTATCTGTGGAACATCATTAACAACTAATAAAACATCAAGAAATGTTGCACAATCAGTAACAACAGTTGAGCTTTCAATTCTAATATATACAATTTGACTGTAGGGGTTTATATTATTATAATCACCTGTAATAGCATTTACATTATTTTCTGCGTCTGCCTGAGTCTCATGATACGTAATAGTTAAACCAGTTTGTCCATCAGAAATAACGTCATCAAGTTGAGATAAATTAAATACTCCAAAACCATCTGCATCTGCATCACAATACTCTAAAGATGACGGTGAAGTCGCCGAAGGAGCTGTTATTACACTTAAATCTAAAGTTGTAGTTGAAAAACAATTTGTAATTATATCAACTACCCTGACATATATAGTTTGTGGATTGGCTACATTTGTGTAATTAATTGGTAATTGGTTATTATCATTTAACGCATCATCTTCTGAAAAGAAATAAGCGACGGAATAATTTGGATTACCATTAGTAATTTCAATATTTTTTATTGATAAATCCATCTCTGTTAGTCCATCTGCAAAATTATCATCACATACTTGTAACGGGGTCGGATCAATGATATCTAAAGATGAATTATCCTGACCAAGGGTGGTTACCTGTAATGTAGATGAAGATGGGCAAATATCATTTGTAGTATATTCAATATTGTATGTTGTAGAAGAGGAACCACCTGTAATTGTTCCTGTTGCTGAATCAATCACCGCTCCATCCACAGGTGACTCTGCAAATGCAAAGGAACCACCTGGTAATCCAGTAACTAAAGCTGTTGCTCCATCACACGTAGCCGTCAATTCAAAAGAAGAATCGTTAGGATCTCCAAAATTTATTCTAATATCATCTGATACTATACAATCCTCATCATACACTTCAACTGTGTATATTCCAGTTTCAGCTGATGTAATGTTTAAAAAGGGATCATTTATTCCAAGAGATTGACCATCCAAATACCATTCATATGAAGCAGTTTCTGATTCATATTGACTATTAATTAGCACTGGTAAAACATCACTACATAATTCAATTACATCTTCCTCAATAATAATTGTTGTACCATCTTCTTCATATTCAACAACCGACTCAACATTAAAAGGTGGTTCTTCAACCGTAATAATTATTTCATCTTCTACAATGGTTATATTTCCTGTACATGTTGTATAAGTTACCCTTGCAGTGTATGTTGTTGTTTCAGTTGGTAAAACTTCAAAACTTGGATCAGTTGATACTAAATCACCGTTTGAGTCTAACCATTCAAATTCAACTATACTTTCACCAGTAGGTGTGAAACGCCAAGCTTCTTCCTCTGTTGACCAGTTACCTGTATTATTTCTATCTGGCGGAACATACGCTATGGACCCATCATTATTCTGTATACCAACAATTTTTCCGTTGTCAAAGGAGCTGCAGTATGGAGCATTAAGTATATAAATATCAATTATATTTGTGGTTTCGTAAAAAACTGCCATATGAGAGGCTATTTCACTTGTACATCCAAACATTGGAACATTGAAGTAACTTACAGCTAATACTCTGTTAGGAAAATCTCCAATAATTTCCCATGATATTTCAGTCGCAGAGTTAATTCCTGGGTAAATATCATGAAAAGGGGTAAAAATATTTGATTCGTTTAAAGGGGGTGTAATATTATTTGGAATCGTAGCTCCATTTAAATTATAAGCGTTAAAAGAGCCAGCAGCAATTGGATCAAAATTTATATTTCCATTTGAACCGACTTGGAATTGGGGTTGAAATTCATTAAAAAAGCAAAAATCAAAAATATTACCCAGATCATCTGTAGGAAAATCCTCAGGTGAATCCCATATATCGTCAGTGTTAATATTAATACTGTTTTCTAGTCCAGAAAACGGAAATGGTGGGACAAAAACAATTTGATTAATTCCATAACTAGTACTTTGACCAATTTCTAAAAAATCTGCGTTTAACTGAACTATATTAGGACAATCGAGTTCTATATCATTACCTGCATCAACATATGGGTTTCCTGGGATTGTAGCACCAGCAATCACCTGAACTTCAGCAGTATTAGAATTACAACCATTATAATCAGTGATTATAAGGGTAACATTATACAAGCCGGCTGTTGAAAAGGAATGTTGAATATTTTCACCATTTGCGGAATTACCATCACCAAAACCCCATTCGTAGATAGCATCTTCACTTATTCCATTTGAGAAAGTTCCAATTGCAGTAAAATCAATCGTCTCATCTAGCTCAACCTCAATTGATCCATCTATATTTACTGCTGGATTAGAATCAATCGCAGCAGTTACTTCCTGACATGGTTCAAAACAACTTATTGTCGCTTCCCAACCACTAGCTTGGGCAGCACCATTACTAAAAAATTGAATTGTTAAGCATCCTGTTGGATTATCAGCCACAATAAATCCTGGACTTGATGAAGCACTAGTGCCAGAAAACATTCCAAACTCTTCAGCTGATGTGTTATCCCCATTATAAATGATTAATCCATCGCCGTTACCATTTTGAACTGGCTGAGTTGTAAAAGATTGGAAATCCAGCTCAACTACCTGTGCATCATTTTCAGGACAAATCGTAATTGTGTAATCTTCATTTGCGCCATAAACGCCGTTAGGGCCCCCAGAATCATAAAAAGATCCTGAACAGGTGTTTACTGTTCCTCCATCACTTATTAATATCTCTTGTGAAAAAAGTGAATAACTAAACAGAAATGATATCCAGAAAAATATTTTAATTCTAATCATAATTGAATATTTTTTGGAATTACATTGATGATGTAGTCGGTTCCATCAACTCTATAAATCTGACTTATTTGTGAATCAAAATCAAAATTATAAAGTAATGGATTGAAACTATTTTTATTAAATATTTTGGTTGTTGCCGCACTACTGACAGAACTTAATTTTGGAAGATTTTCGTTTGTATGGTATTTTTTGTTTAAAATTTGAACTCGATTTCTTAATATATCTTTGACATATTTTTCAAGTGCTTTGATTTTATTAATTCTTTTTAATGTTTCTTCATCAAAAGCATTGTCGATGAAAGACAATTCTTGATTAGTAAAAGGATAATCAAGATTTTTATTTGAATTATAACTCCATGAGTCAATTTTATCAGATTGTGAAAAAAGAAATGAACACGAAAAAAATAATAATGATAATATAAAATGCTTTAACCCCATGAATCAAATCTGTAGGAGCTAATTTAATTCATTTTTTTTAATTAGAAATTCTGATTATTAGAGAAAGGATTTTTTTCTTAAAAAATCTTGTTTATATTAGGCACGATAATTGTTTAATTACAAATGAATTTAAATTTTAATTATGAGGATAAATGATAAAATTTTGTTGACCGATGATGAGATTGGTGATGATCACATCTCAACATCTGACTTTACTCCAATCAGAGATGATGCATTTGACAAATCTGATGAAGAAAAAATTTCGATAATTCAGAAGCATGTAAAAGAGATAATGTTGACTCTGGGTTTAGATTTAACCGATGACAGTCTAAGAGGTACTCCAAAAAGAATAGCAAAATCTTATGTTAATGAGTTGTTTTGTGGGCTAAACCCTAAAAATAAACCAAAAGCTTCTACATTTGATAATAAATACAATTACCGTGAAATGCTTGTTGAAAAAGATATAACTCTCTACTCAACATGTGAGCATCATTTTTTACCAATCGTAGGAAAAGCTCATATTGCATACATTTCTAGCGGAAATGTAATCGGACTATCAAAAATGAATCGAATAGTTGACTATTACGCTAAAAGACCGCAAGTTCAAGAAAGACTTACAAAACAAATAGTTAAGGAGCTTCAAAAAGCTTTAGGTACTGATGATGTTGCTTGTATTATTGATGCCAAACATCTTTGTGTTAATTCAAGAGGAATTAAAGACGTTTCTTCAAGTACTGTTACAAGTGAGTTTGGAGGTAAATTTAAGTACGACAGTTCAACTAAAGAAGAATTCCTTAAATATATTCAATTAGATACTTCCTTCAATGGAATATAAAGTGTAATTTTATTACATGCAATCTGTTAATCAAGAATTAAAGATATATAACAGTATTTCTGGCGTAAAAGAAACTTTCAACACTGTCACTAAAGATCACGTGGGTATGTATGTATGTGGACCTACAGTCTACAGTAATGTTCACTTAGGAAATTTAAGAACCTTTACATCATTTGATGTTATTTACAGATATTTAAATCATATTGGGTATAAAGTAAGGTATGTTCGAAATATAACAGATGTTGGTCATTTAGAAAATGATGAAGATGTAGGTGAAGATAGAATAATTAAGAAAGCAAGAATTGAAAATCTTGAACCAATGGAAGTGGTTCAAAAGTATACTTATGATTTTCATGAGACCGTAAGGAGATTTAACTTATTACCTCCTAATATAGAACCAACTGCTACTGGTCATATCACAGATCAAATCAGGCTTATTGAAAAAATAATTGATGAAGGTATGGCGTATGTAGTTAATGGGTCGGTTTATTTTGATGTTTTTGAATACAGCAAGTCCAATAATTATGGAATTTTAAGTAAGCGAAATTTAGAAGATTTAATACATAATACCCGATCATTAGATGGTCAATCAGATAAAAAAAATCCTCAGGATTTTGCATTGTGGAAGAAAGCTGAAACAAAACATATTATGAAATGGAACTCACCATGGAGTGAAGGATTCCCAGGATGGCATATTGAATGTACCGCCATGAGTAATAAATACCTAGGAGATATTTTTGATATACACGGTGGAGGAATTGATTTAAAGTTTCCACACCATGAATGTGAAATTGCACAATCTAATGTATGTTTCGGTACAAATGCTGCTAATTACTGGGTTCATGCAAATATGTTGACTTTGAACGGTCAAAAAATGTCAAAATCGACGGATAATAATATTTTACCTGAAGAAATTTTTTCTAAAGGATCTCCTTTACTTTCTAAAACTTTTTCAGAATCTTGTGTCAAATTTTTTATGCTTCAAGCTCACTACAGGAGTGTTTTAGATTTAAGCAATGAAGCTCTTGTAGCCGCGGAAAAAGGATACAATAAATTAATTGATGCGATTAATATCTTAGAAAGCTTTAAAGATTTTAGCAATAAGTCAGATTTTGATATCAAAGAATGGGTGAATAATTGTTACAAAGCAATGAACGATGACTTTAATACACCAATTTTAATAGCAAATATATTTGATGCTGTAAAGTTTATAAATAAAGTGAATCAAGAAAAGGGTAATATTTCAAAAGAAGATTGGGAAGTTTTACTCAGATCGATAAATTCATTTGTATTTGATGTTATGGGACTTCAAAAATTAAAGCTACGCAATAATGAAAATAGTAAAATTAATAATGTAATTGATGTTCTTCTTGAGTTAAGAAATGATGCAAGAAAAAATAAAAATTATGAGCTAAGTGACAAGATAAGGGACATGCTTAAAAACAAAGGCATTTCTATTAACGATTCAGATAAAGATTCATCATTTACAATTGATTAGCGGATGAAGTTTTTGATCTATCCATTTATTTTGATGATTAAGTTTTACCAAAGAGCTATATCACCATATTTTCCTGCAACTTGTAGACATCAACCTACATGTTCTCACTACTCAATTGAAGCACTTAGAAAGCATGGATTATTTTTTGGATCGTATCTTGCGGTTCGAAGAATTTTAAGATGTCATCCTTGGGGGACATCTGGATATGATCCTGTACCTGAAAAATTTAAAAGAAAATAATTATGGAAATATTACAATTTGTTTGGGATCCTACTTCTGAGGGTTTTACAATTTTTGGAAAATTTACTCTTTACTATTATAGTTTAATGTGGATGTTAGCATTTATTTTAGGGTTTTACATAATGCAAATCATATACAAAAAAGAAGGTTTATCAATGGAAAAGCTTGACTCACTTTTTGTTTACACAATTTTAGGAACAATGATTGGTGCTCGGCTAGGTCATGTAATATTTTATCAAATTGAACTGTTTGATCAAGATTTTTTTAGTGTTTTTTTACCATTTAGGTTTAATCCAACTTTTGAGTTTACAGGCTTTAGAGGATTAGCTAGCCATGGAGCTGCAATAGGAATAATAACTGCAATGTATTTATATAACAGCAGAATTTTAAAAAAATCTGTCCTTTGGATTCTTGATAGAATTTTAATTCCTGTTGCAATAGGCGGTGCTTTTATCAGAATCGGTAATTTCTTTAACTCAGAAATTGTTGGTAAAGAAACTGATAGCGTCTTTGGTGTTGTTTTTTCAAAATTAGGTGAAGATTTTGCTCGTCACCCTGCACAGCTTTATGAAGCATTTAGCTATATAATTATCTTTTTTATAGTTGCTCATATTTACTGGAGAACCGATAAATTAAAGAAAACAGGCTATTTATTTGGCTTATTCTTTGTTCTTCTTTGGTCAAGTCGTTTTATTGTCGAGTTTTTCAAACAAGCACAAGTTGACGGAAGAGAGGATTGGATCTTTGGTATGAATACAGGTCAAACATTAAGCATACCATTTATATTAATTGGTTTTTATCTCATGTTTAAAAAAACCGCTAAATCTTAATGATAAAACTCTTTAGATTAGTTGCCTTTATTGAAGGGGTATCATATATCCTATTACTCTTTATTGCTGTACCAATTAAATATTTACTAGATGACCCAACCTATGTAAAATTATTAGGAATGCCACATGGTATCCTATTTGTTGGTTACATAATCTTCGCCGTAATTGGAAAAAACAAATTTAACTGGAGTTACTTAGAATTTTTTATTATTTCTGCAGCTTCATTAGTTCCTTTTGGAACTTTCTATGTAGATAAAAAATATTTAAGAATAAATTAATTAATCTCTATATTTTTTCAAAGTATCCTTCATAATCGGAGTTGCAACAAATACAGATGAATAAGTTCCAACCAATACACCAACAATTAATGCAAATAATAATCCTCTTAAGGAATCAGCACCAAATGTAAACATGGCCAATAATACAACTAGAGTTGTAAAAGAAGTATTCAAGGTTCTAGAAAGAGTACTATTTAAGGCTGAGTTCACAGTTTTTTCAAATTCCCAAGTTGAATGTTCTTTTAAGAACTCCCTAATTCTATCAAATACTACCACAGTATCATTTAATGAATATCCGATAACTGTAAGAATTGCTGCAATAAATGCTTGATCAATTTCCATACTGAAAGGCATAAATTTGTAGGTAAGCGAGAATATTCCTAGAACAATTAAAACGTCATGGAAAACTGCAGCTACAGCTCCAAGTGAAAATTGCCATTTTTTAAATCTGACTAGTATATATAAGAATACAACAATTAATGAACCTAAAATTGCCCAAAAAGAAGATTGTTTAATATCATCTGCAATAGTTGGGCTTACTTTACCTGACATCATTTTCCCTACATTGTTTTCAGCATCTAAAAATTGAGCATATGTATATCCTTCAGGAAGATAATTTTCAAGAGATTCAAATAGTTTTGATTGTACTTCTTCATCTGCTGCTGCTGAGTTTTCATCAACTTTATATTTAGTTGAAATTTTTAGCTGATTTGGACTACCAATAGTCTTTATTTCAGAACTACCGAAAATCAAATCAGTTGATTTTTTAACTTCTTCAGTATTTACATCATTAGCAAATCTAACAGTGTATGTTCTTCCACCTACAAAGTCAATACCTTCGTCTAAACCAGTTGTAAAAAGTGAAAATATACCAGATGCAATAAGAACTCCAGATATCACATATGTTAATTTTCTACGCTTCAAAAAGTCAATATTTAAATTTCTGAATAAACCTTTTGTAAGAGGGGTAGAGAAACTTAATCTAGAACCTTTATTTATATCCCAGTTAATTAATAATCTTGAGATAAAAATTGCTGTAAATAGAGAAGTTATTATACCTATTAAAAGTGTTGTTGCAAATCCTTTTATAGGACCTGTTCCAAATGTGTATAGGATTAACGCAGTTAGCCCTGTTGTAATATTTGCATCTAAAATTGAGGATAATGCATTTTGATATCCGTCAGATATTGCAGGTTTTTCCTTTTTACCCCTGTAAAGTTCTTCCCTGACCCTTTCATAAATTAGAACATTAGCATCAACAGCAATACCTATTGTCAATACTATACCAGCAATTCCAGGAAGTGTTAAAACAGCTCCTAAACCAGACAATATCCCAAAAATTAAAACAATATTTAGTACCAATGCAACATTTGAATACAAACCAACTTTACCATAGTAAAACATCATCCAAACTAGGACAAGTACAAGCGCAATCATAAATGAGTTAGTACCAGATTCGATAGCTTCCTGACCTAAAGAAGGTCCAACCTCATCAGCCTGTACTATATCTGCAGATGCAGGTAACTTACCTGCCCTTAGCACGTTAGCTAAGTCAATAGCTTCATTAAGATTGAATGCGCCAGAAATTTCACTATTACCACCAGAAATCGGTCCACTAGTTACACCAGGTGCTGAATATACAATATCATCTAAGACAATAGCAATTTGAGAGCTTTGATTGAATGCATTACCTGTCATTTCCTCCCATATTTTGGCACCCTTGGTATTCATCTGCATACTAACAGTAGGAGTAATACCATCAACTGAGTAAGATTGTCTCGCATCTGTGATTACTGATCCACTTAATTGTGGAGTATTTTCTCTATTTCCCTTTAAGGCATACAATTCAACTAATTCATCTCCTTCTTCAGACATTTGAGGAATGCCCCATAAAAATTTAACATATCTCTGAGATGGCTGAAGTAAAGATCTTACATCAGGATCAGAAAGATATTCTGATATGATATTTGTATCCTTTGAATCAAACATAGCTACAACAGGTCCACCTGGATAACCTTGGCCTTTAATTAGGTCTAATATTGGATTCTTTTCAATGGCAATAGAATCATTATCTGTTCCTAGAAGTTCTTCTACTTCACTCAGCTCGGTTTCTTCAATATTTTTAGTTGAAGTTTTTGATTTAATAGTTTCATTAGCTTGTATTACAAAAGAAAGAAACTCTTCACCCTTAAAGGCATCCCAAAATTCTAATTGGGCTGTACTTTGTAATAAGCCCTTTACTCTTTCTACATCTTTAGCACCTGGTAATTCAACTAAGATTCTACCTGAATTCCCAAGCCTTTGTATATTTGGCTGCGTAACACCAAACTTATCTATTCTTTTTCTTAGAACCTCAAACGCAGAAGTTACAGATTCATCAATTTTTGTTTTCAAAATTGGCTGTACCTCTTCATCTGTCATATTGAAATTAATTTCTTCACTAAGTGTTCTGTTAGCAAATATATCTGGAGATGCTAGTTTTGAATCACCTTTTATATTGTCAAAAGCTTTAAAAAAATCCTCTAAATATGTGTTCTGACTGTTTTTTTGAATTTCCTCAGCATCATTAAGCGCTTGGTTAAATATTGGATCTTTACTATTATTAGATAAGTTTTGTAATATATCTTTAACTGAAATTTGAAGAATAACATTTATACCTCCTTTTAAGTCAAGACCAAGATTCATTGCTCTGTCCTTAACCTCATCATATGTATAATCTGCGATTCCAATATTGAAAACAGAAATATCTGATAAGGAATCTAAATAATTTATTTTTTCTTGATTTCTCTTTTTATCAAAATCAATTACTGCATCGCTAATTTTATCGAAAGCATACTCATTGGCATTACTTTCAATCTGATTAGACTTAAATGTAAATGATAATTGGAACACACTAACAAGTCCAAACAACAGGGCGAATAATTTAACTAATCCTTTATTTTGCATAATTCATTTAAATAAAAAGTGGTGCAAATATATAATATCAGTGATAAACAGGCAACAGATTAGACTAATAATTAATTGTGGTCTTTAATGGGTTAAGTTATTAACTTAAGAGAGAATTGGTTTTCTTAACACCATATGCACTTTCTGTTAAGTGAGTTAAATCACTTGGATCTAGATCTAATTCAATTATTTCTTCAATTCCGTTTTTACCCAAAACTACAGGAACTCCAATACATAGATCAGAAAGACCATATTCACCTTGCAATAAAGCAGAGCATGGAAATATTTTATTGTGATCACAAGCGATAGAATGAACTAGTGAACTAACAGATGCACCTGGTGCATACCAGGCAGATGTACCCAATAGTTTAGTTAGTGTTGCACCTCCAACCTTGGTATCCTCACGTACTTTATCTAATCTTTCATCAGATAAAAAATTAGTAACCTTAATGCTGTTTCTTGTTGCTTTTGAAATAAGGGGCACCATCCCTTTATCACTGTGACCACCTATTACCATACCATCCACATCACTAATTGGAGCATTTAATGCTTCTGCAAGTCTATACTTGAATCTTGCGGAATCTAGTGCTCCACCCATACCAATTATTCTATTTTTTGGAATCCCAGTTGTTTTGTGAACAAGATAGGTCATGGTGTCCATTGGATTACTAACAACTATAAGTATCGTATCAGGAGATGATTCAAGTAATTTTGAACTTACTTCCTTTACTATACCAGCATTAATTCCTATTAACTCCTCTCTTGTCATACCTGGTTTTCTTGGAATTCCAGATGTAATAACGCAAATATCACTATCAGCGGTTTTTGAATAATCATTAGTGGTGCCCACAATTTTTGTATCAAAATTATTTAGTGAAGCCGTTTGCATTAGGTCCATAGCTTTACCTTCAGCAAATCCTTCCTTAATATCTAAAATGACTACTTCTGATGCAAAGTTTTTGATCGAGATATACTCTGCACAACTTGCACCAACTGCTCCAGCACCAACAACTGTTATTTTCATAATTTATTATTAAGCATCTATGTTAGCATAGATAGCATTATTTTCAATAAACTCTCTTCTCGGTGGAACTTCATCACCCATCAACATCGAGAAAATTCTATCAGCTTCAATACCATTTACGATATCTACTCTTCTAAGTGTTCTGAACTCAGGATTCATAGTTGTTTCCCAAAGTTGGGTTGCATTCATCTCACCAAGACCTTTATATCTCTGGACTTTACAACCATCTCCAAACTTCATCATTATACTATCTCGTTGATCATTATTCCAAGCATATTCTTTTTTTGCACCCTTTTTAACAAGATATAAAGGAGGGGTGGCAATGAATACATGACCATTTTCCACTAACTCTCTCATATACCTAAAGAAAAAAGTTAATATTAAAGTTGATATGTGACTTCCATCAATATCAGCATCACACATAATCACAACTTTATGATACCTTAATTTTTCTATGTTTAAGGCTTTACTGTCTTCCTCAGTTCCAATTGTTACTCCAAGAGCCGTGAAAATATTTCTAATTTCTTCATTTTCAAAAACCTTATGTTGCATTGCTTTTTCAACATTCAATATTTTTCCTCTTAATGGTAATATTGCTTGAAAAGCTCTATCTCTTCCCTGTTTTGCTGTTCCACCAGCAGAGTCACCCTCAACTAAGAAGACTTCACATTTTGCCGGATCTTGCTCAGAGCAATCTGAAAGTTTACCAGGTAAACCTCCAATACTCATAACTGACTTTCTTTGAACCATCTCACGAGCCTTCTGTGCAGCATGTCTTGCTTGGGCAGCTAAAATTACCTTTTGAACAATAGTTTTTGCATCATCTGGGTGTTCTTCCAAATAATCTCTTAACATCTCCGATACCGCTTGACTTACAGAAGCAGAAACCTCCTTATTTCCAAGTTTTGTTTTGGTTTGACCTTCAAATTGAGGCTCGGCAACTTTTACGGAAATTATAGCTGTAAGACCCTCTCTAAAATCATCACCAGAAATGTCAAATTTTAATTTATCTAACATCCCTGAACTTTCAGAGTATTTTTTTAGAGTATGAGTAAGTCCTCTTCTAAATCCACTAAGGTGTGTTCCACCTTCATGAGTATTGATATTATTTACATATGAGTGAAGATTTTCTGAATATGAGGTGTTGTAAACCATTGCTACTTCGACTGGAACTCCGTTTTTTTCTCCTTCAAAAGCTATAACATCTTTCATTATTGGCTCCCTAGTATCATCCAAGAATTTGATAAATTCTACAAGGCCATCTTTAGAATAAAATTCTTCATGGACATCATTACCATCTTTATCTTTATTTCTTTTGTCAGTGATTGTAATTGTAATTCCTTTATTCAAAAAGGATAATTCACGAAGTCTATTGGCTAATATATCGTAGCTATATGTATTAATATCCTGAAAAATAGTTTTATCTGGTAAAAAAGTAACAATTGTACCTGTTTTATCAGACTTACCTACTTCTTTAACTGGCTCTAATGACTTTCCTTGTGAATATTCTTGTTCCCATATTTTACCATCCCTATGAACTATAGCTACTAATTTTTCAGAAAGTGCATTTACACAACTTACCCCTACACCATGAAGACCACCAGAAACCTTGTAGGAGTCTTTATCAAATTTACCCCCAGCACCAATTTTTGTCATAACAACCTCTAAAGCCGATACACCTTCCTTTTTATGCATTCCAACTGGTATTCCTCTTCCATTATCCTCAGTTGTAACTGAGTTGTCTTCATTAATTATGACAGAAATTTTATCACAATGGCCTGCCATTGCTTCGTCAATTGAATTATCAACTACCTCATAAACTAGATGGTGAAGCCCTCT
>CABYIO010000007.1 GCA_902519075.1 uncultured Bacteroidota bacterium
ATCTTGAACTTTTTTTCAACTTATTCAATAATTCATATTTTATCTCATCAAACTTTTGCACATTTTTTTTAGAATAAAATTTTATGATATGCCAACCATATTTTGTTTCAATGGGTTTTGAAATATTATTCTTTTTACCTAATTCAAAAGCAGCATTTTCAAAAGGTATTGAATTAATTTGTCCACTAGAAAATGGATTTAGCCTACCCCCTTTGAACGATGAGTTTTTATCATCAGAATATTTTTTTGCCAAGTACTCAAAACTTACCCCGCTATTTAAAGAATCTAAAATATTGGTTATTCTCTCATAAGCATTTGGTTTATTCTTATAAGTCATAATATGACCAACCGTTACTTCACCTAATGAAGATCTTTTATCATTGACTTTTAAAATATGAAAACCAAATCTTGATCTAAATGGTAATGAAACCTCCCCAACAGGTGTTTTATAAGCCATGTTCTCAAATTTATAAATCATTTTAAAAGCCGAGAAATATCCTAAATTCTCAATAATTAATTCTTCATCTTTTTGATGGTTATTCTTAAAGTCATCAATAGTTGAATTTAAGAATGGACCGCTTAAAGCATTTAATTTATTGTATACATTAATTGTGTCATTATCATTTTCATCAATGCGTATTAAAACATGAGACACATTGACTTCATATTTTGTTCTTTCATATGCTTCTCTAAGGAACTTATCCTCGGTCTCCCTGTCGGTTAAATAAGTGTTTTGTAGTTGTTTTACATATTTGTTTAGCTCACTTTTATATTTAGGATCATTTTGTAAACCTAAATCATAAGCCTCAGCCAATTTCAACTTATAATTGATGAATAATTCAAGATAAGATTCGAAATCTTTTTGATTATTTTCATCGATCAAATCAATGTTTTTTTTGTAAACCCTGTTAAATTCATCTACATAGACCAAACTATCATTTACTTTAAACAGTATATTATTTTCAAACTGTGCAAAAGAAAAATTACTAATAAGGTAAAGGATTATGAAAAATCTATTCATTTTATATATGATTGGATGAGCAAAAATAAAAATATATAAGAAATAACAACTAATTATCTAGAGTAATTTGGAGCTTCTTTAGTGATATTTACTCCATGAGGATGACTTTCAACAATTCCTGATGTTGTAATTTTTACAAACTTTGATATTTTTTGTAATGTGTCTATATCTTTTGCTCCACAATATCCCATACCAGCTCTTAACCCTCCTACAAATTGATGTATACTTTCTACAAGATCACCTTTATATGGCACTCTACCAACTATACCTTCAGGTACCAATTTTTTAATATCATTTTCTACATCTTGAAAATATCGATCTTTACTACCCTTGTTCATTGCCTCTAATGAACCCATACCTCTGTAAGACTTAAATTTTCTTCCTTCAAAAATGATTGTTTCTCCAGGAGATTCTTTAGTTCCTGCCAGCATTGATCCTAACATAACACATGATGCACCTGCTGCAATGGCTTTAGCAATATCTCCGGTGTATTTTACCCCACCATCAGCAATAATTGGCACTTTGTTTTTGACACTTTTGCAAACCTCAAGAATTGCTGAAAATTGTGGCACTCCTACTCCTGCAACAATTCTTGTAGTACAAATGGAGCCTGGGCCAATTCCAACTTTAATTCCATCTGCTCCAGCTTTTAATAAAAACTTTGCTGCCTCAGCAGTAGCTATATTACCTACAACTATGTCAACTTCGTTATTTATTGCTTTTAATTCATTTAATAATGAAGCCACCCTTTCGGTGTGACCATGAGCGGTGTCAATAACAATTGCATCAACACCAGATTTAATTAACGCTTTTGATCTTTCAACAGAGTCTTCGGTTACTCCTATTGCGGCTGCAACTCTTAATCTACCATACTTATCTTTATTAGCAATAGGCTTAAGCTTTAATTTGGTTATATCACTGAAAGTAATTAATCCCACTAACTTGTTTTTGGTAGTTACAACTGGAAGTTTTTCAATTTTGTTTTGCTGTAAAATAATCTCAGCTTCCTCTAAAGATGTGCCTTCCCCGACTGTTATCAGATTTTCTTTAGTCATAATTTCAGTTATCAATCTGTCATTTTTCTTTTCAAATCTCAAATCTCTGTTTGTTACGATTCCCTTAAGAAATCCGGAATCATCAACAATTGGAATACCTCCAATTTTATTTTCCTTCATACTTTTTTTAGCCTCCGAAACTAAAGAGTCAAGAGGTAGTGTAATCGGGTCTATAATCATTCCACTTTCCGCACGCTTTACTCTTCTAATTTTTTCAGCTTGGAGATTTATTGACATATTCTTGTGTACAACTCCTAGACCACCTTCTTGAGCGATAGCAATAGCCATTCTGCTTTCTGTTACTGTATCCATAGCAGCAGAAACAATAGGAATATTTAATGAAATATTTTTTGAAAATCTGGAACTAATTTTGACATCTCTTGGCAAGATATTAGAATATCCAGGAACCAAAAGGACATCATCGTATGTAAGCGCTTCAGAGATAATTTTTTTAGGAGGGTTTTCCATGCAATTAGTGACTAATTGCATGCAAATATACAAATTGCAGATTAATCACAATAAAGAATCTAAATTAAAGTCAATCTTAAATTATCTATAGTTTAAAAAGATATCACTGGCATAATTATATGCTGCTTCAAATTTTAAAGGATTAATTCCTGAATCAATTCCTTTTTCTTCACAAAAAGAGATTATTTTTTCTGTAGGCATATTTCCAATCATATTATCGGAGGCCATGGGGCAACCTCCAAAGCCTTGTATAGCACCATCGATTCTGACACAGCCGGAATCAATTGAAATTTGAACTTTATCTCTCCAAAATTTAGGGTGGGTATGTAAATGTAATCCAAACTCAATATTTGGATATTTCAATGAAAAGTATTTATAAACCTGATTTATCATATTGGGTGTAGCAGAACCAATAGTGTCACTCAAGGAAATTAATTTTATTCCTGAATCAATAAGTTTTGAAATCCAATAATCTAAAATATTTAAACTCCAAACTTCTCCATATGGATTTCCAAAACACATTGATAAATAAACGACTAACTTCTTTTGACTCGCCAAAACAATATCATTAATACAAATAAGGTTTGTAAATGATTCTTCAATTGTTTTATTTGTATTTCGCATTTGAAAATTTTCAGAAATTGAAAAAGGAAAACCAACATATGAAATTTGCTTAAAATTTTTAGCAATTTCTGCACCTTTAATATTTGCTACTATTACCAATAGTTTCGTGTTTTTTCCATCTAAATCTAAGGAATCAATTAATTCAGCAGTATCAGATAACTGAGGGATTACTTTTTTTGAAACAAAACTACCCACATCAATTGTGTTAAAACCTACATCTAATAAACTTTGAATGTATTTGATTTTTTTTTCGGTAGGTATAAATTTTTTAATACTCTGCATAGCATCTCTCGGACATTCTATGATTTTAAGTTTTGGCATTAAAAAATTTTATTGAGATAAAGTTATATTATTTTCGGTAAATAAGATTAGTAAAGCGATTAACATTAAGACGGAAATGTTAAAATATTTTGCAAAAATTTTAAAATTATAATTTTGAGAAAACTTACTATATATAAAATCTGAGAATAAAATAATCAATCCAAAAACAAGAAGTGTAACCAAAATAAATAAGACACCTAAAATAAAAATTTGACTTTTGAATGAAAATTCGTCAGAAAATAAAAAATTGGGGAAAAATAATGCAAAAAATAAAAAGACCTTTGGGTTTAATAAATTCATAAATATTCCTTTTTTTAAATTTTTATGAATTTCATTTGATCTTCCTATATTTTCAACTTTATCATGAAAATAATCTGATTTATAAACACCATAGGAAAGAAAGATTATATAAATTACACCTGAATATTTAATTAATTCAAAAATCATTTCATATTCAAGAATTAATGCATTTAAACCAAAGGCGAGCAATATTGTGTGTATTAAGCATCCTATTAACAACCCTATTAAAAATGAAATTCCTGATAATTTACCTGATTTAGTTGTTAATGCTGTTAAATATAAATTGTCAGGACCAGGACTTAATGCAAGAAGAAAACTTGACAAAATAAAAGATAACAACATTGGAATTAATATTAATAAGTTGAAGCAATATAAATTTAATTATTTTTGCATTATAGTATTTGCAAACAATTTGATCTAATTATGTTAGTTAAAAATCATTATAAAATAATTTTAGTTTCTATTTTATTTTTGAATTTTTCAGCTTATTCACAAGATCATTATTCAGAAA
This sequence comes from uncultured Bacteroidota bacterium, assembly GCA_902519075.1. Taxonomy (GTDB): domain Bacteria; phylum Bacteroidota; class Bacteroidia; order Flavobacteriales; family Flavobacteriaceae; genus MED-G13. The sequence continues at coordinate 4,301 of CABYIO010000007.1, forward strand.
GCTGCTTAACCCAGGTACCAGAAAATTTTTCTGAAATAGAAAATCAAAATAGATCAACCTTTCAATACTATCTAGAAGAATACTATAATAAATTTGAATCAAAAACATCTACTGCAATAACAAATGTTCCTGCTAAAATTCATATTGTAACTGATGCTAATGGAGTAACCGAAATAACAGAAGATGAAATAATAGATGAAATTGATGAAGCAAATTCATTTTTAGCAAATTCATTTTTGGAGATAACCGTTTGTGATGAAGTAAATTATATTGCAAATAATCAACTATATTTTTTCGATATTGATGATCAAGGTTTATTATACGCAAATAATCAACCTGATATTATGAATATTTATTTTGTTGAATCAATAGCTTTTGGAAACGGAAATGCTTGCGGCTACACATACCTACCTGGAAACTCAGACCAGTATTATGATGTAATAGTAATGGATAATCAATGTACAAATAACCCTGTAAGCACAACATTAATTCACGAATTTGGACACCATTTTAATCTTATGCACACACATGGCGATTCAAATGAACCTGAATCCACAGATGAACTTGTTAACGGTAGTAACTGTAGTACTGCCGGTGATAGAGTATGTGACACTCCAGCTGACCCACTGATAAATGGCTCAAATGTAAGCTCTGTAAATTGCATGTATACTGGTAATGCCACAGATGCAATGGGTCAGTTTTATGACCCCGACACATCTAATATAATGTCGTATTCTCCGAATACATGTACTGATTCAATTAGTATTGAACAATATGCAAGGATGTACGCAGGATTTCATACATTTAAAACCTACTACAAATGTCCTACATTTCATGTTGATTTTGCAGCAGATAAAAACGAAAACTGCGATGACTACATGAATGTTGAATTCACCGATATGAGTATTGGGGCAACAGAATGGGAATGGGATGTTGATGGTGATGATATTGTTGACTATACTGAACAAAACCCGTCTCACGTTTATACTCCAGGTGTTTATGATGTTGTTCTTAAAATTTTTAGTGGTAGCGAGAGTATCACTAAGGTGTTTCCACAGTTTATAAATTTTCCTTCAAATCTACACGAAACTTCAAAGGTTAACCTGGAACTATTTATAATCGATGTGAACGAAAACACTTGGGAATTTAAGGACGGAAGTGGTACAATAATGTATTCAGGTGGCCCATATGAAGATGCTGGTATCTTCAATCATGAATTTGATGTTATACAATCTGAATGCTATACGTTTACTATATACGATTCTGCAGGAAATGGACTTGGAACATCTGATTATTTTTTCAGTAATGGAACCTGGAATGAGGGAAGTGAATATTATGAGCTAACAACTGAAGATGGAGAATATATTTATTCAAATACTAACTTTGGATCTGAGGAATCAAAATTAATAAGCACGAATTATCTTAGTCTTGATCAAAATAACCCAAATTCAATTTCAATTTACCCTAATCCTGCTGATAATTATATCCAGATAAGATATCAAAATATAATTCCAAATTCATATAATATTTATGATATTAATGGAAGGTTAATTAAATCTAATTTTATGGATAACGAAAACGGTTTTTCAATCGACCTAAGTAATTTTGAAAGAGGATTATATTTTATTTCAATAAAATCTGAAGAAAAAATTGACAACTTAAAATTCTTGGTTAAGTAACTCTTTGTTTATTTTATTTGCTATTCCTGGCCCTTCATAAATTATTCCTGTATACAATTGGATTAAATGTGCGCCAGCTTCTATTTTTTTTATTGCCTCTTTTGGAGTTAAAATACCCCCTACTCCGATTATTGGAAGTTTGCCATTTGTTTTCTTAGAAATGAATGAGATAACATCATTACTTTTATCATATAAAGGCGACCCACTTAATCCTCCTTTTTCAATTTTATTATCAGATATTAAATCAGGGAAATTAGCAGTGGTATTTGTTGCAATAATACCATCAATCTTATTTTGTTTAATTACTTCAAGAAGTTCAACTATTTTATCTTCATTCAAATCAGGTGAAATTTTAAGCAAAATTGGTTTAATATTTTTTTTGTTATATCTAAATTTATTTAAGTCTATGAAAAGATCGCTTAAAAATTCCCTTGATTGAAGCTCTCTTAACCCTGGTGTGTTAGGTGAGCTTACATTAACCACAAAATAATCAACGTGTTCGTATAGTTCTTTAAAACATATCAAGTAATCTTTTTTTGCTTCTGAGTTTGGAGTGATTTTATTCTTACCAATATTCCCACCAATAATTACCTTGTAATTTCCACGAAGTCTATTTTTAATCTTGGTAACGCCATCATTATTAAATCCCATTCTGTTAATTACAGCATTATCTTGCTTTAATCTGAAGAGCCTCTTCTTTGGATTACCCTTCTGAGGTTTTGGAGTTACAGTACCAATTTCAATAAAACCAAAACCAAACTTTTCAAATTCAGAAATATGTGTAGCATTTTTGTCAAATCCAGCAGCTATACCAACTGGATTAGGAAAGGTTAAACCAAATAGGTTTCTTTTAAGTTTATCATTCTCAACTTTATAATATAACTTGGTCAAAAATCCTAAGAAAGGGATTTTAAAAATTGTTTTTAACAAAAAGAATGTGAGATTATGAATTTTTTCTGGGTCAAATAGGAATAAAAAAGGTAAAATTAACTTCTTATACATATTTAAATTAAGATAAGTCTATTTGTTTAATTCATTTGACGCATCCATTGAAATCGTTGTTTTATTAAATTTTAATTTACCAGCTGTTGTCTCAATAATGCAAGTACCTTCCTTTTGGTTTATATGATTTATCCTACCATGCATACCACATTTCATAACCACTCGATCACCTGTCTTTAAATCATTTAAAAATTTTCTTTCGTTCTTGGCTTTTGTCATTTGGGGTCTTATCATAAATAAGTATATGACCAAAAACATTAAGAGAAAAGGTGTCATCTGGTAAAAGCTTTCCATAACTACTGTACAATTGGTCCTGCAGGTAGGCCACCATTAGGGTTATTAATAAAAGCTGAAATTCTAACAGACTCTGTCCCTTTTTGTGTATTTGCTTTGATTGTAACAGTTTTAGAAGTTTTATTCATCCCTTTACCATTAAATTTAACCGTAAATTGAGATGATTCTCCTGGCAGTAATGGAGCTCTACTCCAATCCTGAGGAACCGTACAGCCGCATGTTGATTTAATCTCATTAATAACAAGGGGAGCTTCCCCTGTATTAGTATATGAGAAAACTGTTTCCTGGGCCTGTCCGTCCATAATTGTACCAAAATCATGTACTGTCTTGTCAAAAGTCATTACCGGGAACTTGGACGGTACATTGTCTCTAACTGAGGCTAGTTCCACATTTTCAGATTTTACTTTGCTAAATGGATCATCACCACATGATGTAAAAACAAAGGTAATTGCTAATAAATAAAGTATTTTTTTCATAGATAATTAATTAATTGTTCAAAAGTAAAAAAAAATGTTATTCCCTCAAACCTCTACCCTCCTTAATTAAGGAATTATTATTGACTAGATCTTTGACGATTTTATCAAGTATTCCGTTTATGAATAAAGAACTTTTTTCAGTTGAGTAATCTTTAGAGATTTCAATATATTCATTCAAACTAACTTTAATTGGTATTTCTTTAAAATTAATAAGTTCGGTTATTGCAAGATTAATGATAACTAAATCAATTTTAGCTAAACGATCTAAGTCCCAATTTGTAATATATTTATTAATCAATTGATTGTTAGATTCGAAATTTTTAAGCGATAAATTTGCTAATTCATCAAAGTATTTTTTATCAGTAATATTTGAAAATAATTCAAAATAAAACAACTCTCCTAAACTGTTTTCAGTTAGGTTCTTAAATAACTTTAAAAGTAGAGTATTAACCAAAGGATAATCATCCATCCAGTATATATTTTTCTCTTCAACAAATGATTGAAATTTTTCGTCTGTAACAATAATTTCTTTAAAAATGTCCTGAACAAATTTAAGATCAATTTTATAGGATTTTTTTTCACAACCTAAATATGTGGAGTATATATCGCTTTGAATAATATTATCGTAAATTAAATTGACAAATTTGTAATCAATGTCCCAATTGATAAAACCTTTTGAACTAATCAATTCTAAAATTCTAGAATTTGAAAAAATTTGCTTTAAAAATTGATTCTTAGAAAACTTTTCATTTGAATATATGTCACTAATATTCCCAGAAACACTTTCATTAGATATCTTGTATTTATTTACTGCTTTTTTAAAAATTTCGATTAGTAATGAAATATATAAAAGATATAAATCGTGTATAGAATGAATGCTGTCGGAGAGATTTTTATAATGTTGTTTCGTATCTTCGAAATCTGATATTTCAGATGCATATAAATATTGCATAATTTTTAGCCTGATATGTCTACGATTTAACATTTGAAAGAACAATTTAAAATTACCGCAAGATAATATTAATTATTAAAAATATTTACTCAATTGAATGAATTAAAATATTTAAATAAATACTTACTAAAGTATAAAACTAATCTGTTATTAGGTTTTTGTATAATTATTATTGCAAGGATTTTATTATTATTCACACCTGGATTAATCAGAGAATCTGTAAATGTTGTAGACGAATATAGAAAGGGAAATATAATTGGGATTGATATAGTTCAAACTGAATTAGTTGAAAATATTTTTTTAATTTTATTAGCTGCCATTTCAGCTGGTATTTTTACTTTTTTAACAAGGCAGACTATAATTAATGTTTCTAGATATGTAGAGTTTGATTTAAAAAATGAGATTTACATTCAATACCAAAAATTATCTCTAAGTTTTTATAAAAAAAATCAAACCGGAGACTTAATGAATAGGATTAGCGAAGACGTTTCTAGAGTTAGAATGTATTTTGGACCTGCCATAATGTATTCAATAAATACCATAACTCTACTAATCATTACATTTTTTTACATGTACCGGCAATCTCCTGAATTAACTTTTTATACGATAAGCCCTCTTCCAGTTCTTTCATTTGCAATCTATAAATTAAGCGGTATTATAAACATTAGAAGTAGAATAGTTCAAGAATCTTTATCCAAACTTTCATCTTTTACTCAAGAAGTTTTTACTGGAATTCAAATTGTAAAATCTTATGCTATACAAAATATTAAATCAAATCAGTTTGATAATCTTTCAAAGGAAAACAAAGAAAATCAAATAAGCCTTGTAAAAATGCAGGCATTATTTTTTCCTTTAATGATTCTACTAATTGGTCTAAGTAATGTTTTCGTAATATACATAGGTGGCAAACAATATCTAGAAGGCAAGATTGAAAGCATAGGAATTATCGCTGAGTTTATAATATATGTTAACATGTTAACATGGCCTGTAGCTTCTTTGGGATGGATTAGTTCAATTATTCAGCAAGCAGAAGCATCACAAAAAAGAATAAATGAGTTTTTGAAGGAAAAATCAGAAATTATTAATAATCCAAAAGGTTTTAAAAAAATAATTGGAAAAATTGAATTTGCAAATGTTTCATTTATGTACTCTGAATCAAAAATTCAGGCTTTAGAAAATTTAAGTTTTATTATTAATAAAAAAGAGTCTCTTGGATTGATTGGGGTTACCGGGTCAGGTAAAACAACTTTACTGAAGCTAATCACAAGAAGCTTCAACCTTGATTCTGGAAAGATCCTAATAGATGGTAAAAACATTAATGAATTTGACATAGAAAGCCTAAGAAAACAAATTGGAATTGTTCCTCAAGATTCTTTTCTTTTTTCTGATTCTATAATAAATAATATTCGTTTTGGAAAGGAGAAAGCAAGCTTAAAGGAAGTTGAACAGGTATGTAAAATTGCTGGTATTCATAACGAAATTATAAAATTCAAAGATAGATATGATACAATTTTAGGTGAAAGAGGTGTCAACTTAAGTGGGGGCCAAAAACAAAGAATTTGTATTGCCAGAGCATTAATTAAAAAACCTAAAATTTTAATTTTAGATGATTGTCTTTCAGCTTTAGATACTGAAACTGAAAAAAAAATTATTCAATCTTTAAAAAAATACATAATTAATACTACAACAATTATATCAAGTCACAGATTATCATCAGTTCAAAATTTAAATAAGATTATTATTCTGAAAGAAGGAAAAATAATTCAAAAGGGTAATCACGAGAAATTGATTAATCAAAAAGGCTATTATAAAGAGTTATATTACAAACAGCTTACGAAAAAAGATGATTAGAATTTATTGATTTATTAAAAAAATTTTTTAATTTATTAATTCAAACATAAAATTTTAAGAAGATGGAGAGAGAAGAAATTTTTTCAAAAGTGCTTAGGGCTGGCAGAAGAACCTATTTTTTTGATGTTAGATCTACGAAAGCAGGAGACTATTACCTAACCCTTACGGAAAGTAAAAAATTCACAAATGAAGATGGTTCATTCCACTACAAAAAACATAAAATCTACTTATACAAAGAAGATTTCAGCGAATTTTCTAGTATTCTTAATGAAATGACAAGTTATGTTATTTCTGAAAAAGGTGAAGAAGTAATTAGTGAAAGACATCAAAAAGACTTCAAAAAGGAAGAGAATACAGACGCAATGCAAGAATCAGATGATGATAAAAAGGAAGACGATGGTGACGGATCATCAAATGAATTCACTGATGTTGAATTTGATGACATTTAATCCGATTACCAAAATGAGATTTATTTTACTTACACTATTTATTTGTGCAGGGGTTTATGCGCAAAATACCACTAATGATCTTGATTATTATTTCTCAGAATTAGATTTTGGAACAATAGAATCAAATATTCCTACCCCAAAAGAAATTATTGGTCATGAGGTTGGAGAATGGCATGTTTCACATGATAAGCTTGTTCAATATATGTATGCCCTAGCTAATGCATCGGACAGAATTACAATTGAAGATAGAGGCAAAACATTTGAAGGGCGACGAATTATACTTCTTACAATTACTTCAGAAAATAACCAGACACATATAGATAAAATTTTAGAAAAACATAAAAAAATAACTGATTATCAACAAAACATAAAAATCGATGATCAGCCTATTATTGTCTATCAGGGATTTTCAATTCATGGTAATGAAGCAAGTGGTTCAAATGCTAGTCTATTATTAGCATACTATTTAGCTGCTTCAAACAGTGAGTTTGTAAAAAATCTACTCGAAAATTCTGTTATATTATTAGATCCCTCAATGAATCCAGATGGCTTACAAAGGTTTGCTTATTGGGCAAATACCAATAGAAATGTAAATTTAACATCTGATCCCAATGATAGGGAATATAATGAAATTTGGCCAGGCGGTAGAACAAATCACTATTGGTTTGATTTAAATAGAGATTGGTTGCCTGTTCAGCTGCCAGAATCTCAGGCAAGAATAAAAACTTTCAATAAGTGGATTCCCAATATTTTGACAGATCATCATGAAATGGGAACCAATGCTACATTCTTTTTTCAACCTGGAATTCCTTCAAGAACACATCCACTCACTCCAAATTTAAATCAAAAACTCACAAAAGAAATCGCAAAATTTCATGTTGAAAGTTTAGATAAGATAGGATCTCTGTATTACTCTGAAGAAAGTTTTGATGATTTTTATTATGGAAAAGGGTCTACCTATCCAGATATTAATGGCTCAATAGGAATATTATTTGAACAAGCAAGCTCAAGAGGTCATATTCAAGAATCTGATAACGGAATTTTGAAATTTCCTTTTACTATAAAAAATCAACTTACAACTGGAATTTCAACATTAAAAGCAGCAGTTGATCTAAGGCTAGATGTATTAAATTATCAAAAGACATTTTACTTAGAAGCTGCAAAGGAGGCAAGCAAATTTAAAAGTGAATCGATAATATTTGGAAATCCAAAGGACAAGTATAGAACAAATAAACTTGCAGAAATATTAAGAAGACATGAAATAAATATTTACAGCTTAGATAGTGATATAAAACATAAAAATAAGATATACAAAAAAGGATATGCCTACATAGTTCCAAAAAATCAGAAAAAACATAGACTTATAAATGCAATGTTTGAAACAAGAACAACATTTTCAGATAGTCTATTTTATGATGTTTCATCATGGACCTTACCCCTAGCTTTCAACTTAGATTATGATTTAAATTTCAACAACACTAGTCATAAAAATAGTATTGATAAAATTGACTACAATCAAAAATCAAATTTTGAAAAAAGTAATTATGCATTCTTAATGGAATGGCATGAATACTTGTCGCCAAAAGCATTAAATATGTTACTTGATAATGACATTATTGTAAAGACTGCATCTAAGAAATTTAAATTAGAGGGAAAAGAATATGATTATGGCACTATTTTAATACCCGTTCAAAACAACAAACACATAGATCTTAATAAATTCTTAAAACAAGTTTCAAAAGAATGCCTGGTTGAAATAAATAGCGTTAAAACAGGTTATGCTGATGGCCCTGATTTAGGAAGTAATAATTTCAAAAGGATTCGTAAAAAAAATATTGCGTTACTGGTTGGAGATGGAATAAACGCATATGATGCTGGAGAAATATGGCATCTTCTTGATACAAGATTCCAAGTAAAATTAACGAAACTTGATATTAGTAATATCAAGCGAGTTGATTTAAGCAGATATACAACATTAATTGCCCCAAATAGCTCGATTTCTGATCCCTCTATTACTGAAAAAATTAATAATTGGGTAAAATCCGGTGGAACACTGATTGGTTATAAAAATTCAATCAATTGGCTAAAAAAGAATAAACTGATTGAGGCAAATGAAATAGAGAAAAATATTAATGCTAAAAATATCTCATTTGAGCAAAGAAATGCATTTTTTGGTGCTCAAAGAATAGGTGGAGCAATCTTTAATACTAAAATTGACAGATCTCATCCAATAAATTTTGGCCAAACCAATACAACCATGCCTATTTTTAGAAACTCAACAATTTTTATTGAAAAAGACAAGGAGAGTTATAAAAATCCAATTTTGTACACAAAAGACCCATTAATAAGTGGTTATATTTCTGATGAAAATATTAAACTACTTAAGTCCACAAGCCCATTAAAAATAAATAGTATTGGAAAAGGAAAAGTGATTTACCTTACTGACAACACTAATTTTAGAGCCTTTTGGTATGGAACAAATAAAATTCTAATGAATGCTATCTTTTTTAGCAGCATAATGTAAGTTATGCTATCTTAAGACCGTTAGCTATTTTATTATTTGGAGTAATCAAAACCACTGAATCTCCTTCGACAACTCCCAAAACTAAACATTCACTCATGAAGTTAGCTATCTGTTTTTTAGGAAAGTTTACAACAGCTATAACCTGAAAATTAACCAACATTTCGATAGTATAATTTTTTGTTATTTGTGCAGATGATTTTAAAATACCTAATTCGCCAAAATCAATTTTTAATTTGTAAGATGGATTAGTGGCTTCTTTAAAAACCTCAGCATGAACAATGGTTCCAACCCTTATATCTAAATCCTTAAATGATTTAAACAAATTATCCAAATCAATTTTTTTTAGATCTATTTGCTATAAAGCTCTTTATAAACGCAACTAATGCCATTAAAGTTGATAACATCATTAAAGAAACCCTTGTTATACCCATTATTCTGTCGCCCTCAATTGCACTCATTAGAGGCTTAATAAGACCAAATAATATTAAAAAAGTTAATAATACAACTATATGAGCAATAATTTTATTTTCTTTCTTTAATCCAGAATTTAAAACTAAAATAATAACACCAAAAACTACAGGTATCAAGGCTGTAGGAGAATAATCTACATCAATATAACCCCAAAGACCAAAAGAAATTAGCGTAACTGCGTTAACAAAACTTATTTTGTGTGGTTTCATAAAATTATTTTTCGTAAAATTACAACTAAAATATTTTATAAAAAAAATGGCAAGAACTCCGTCAAATATGGTAAGCCTAGGAACAAAGGCTGCAGATTTTTCACTTTATGATGTGATAAGTGAAGAACAAAAAAACCTAAATGAATTAAAAGGAAAAAGTGGTTCCGTAATAATGTTTATTTGTAACCATTGTCCTTACGTAAAACATGTAAATAAAACGATTGTAAATCTAGCTAATAAGTTTAAAGATAGTGACATAAATTTTATTGCGATTTCTAGTAATGATGTTATTAATTATCCGGAAGATAGTCCTGAATTAATGAAGGTTAATGCATATGAGAATAATTTCATATTTCCATATCTCTACGACGAATCTCAGGAAATCGCGAAGAAATATGATGCTGCATGCACTCCAGATTTTTATTTATATGATTGTGAATTAAATCTTATATACAGAGGTCAACTTGATGACTCTAGGCCTGGTAATGGAATTGAATGTAATGGTGATGATTTAGATTATGCTATTAATTGTTTAATTTCAAATACCGAAAATAACAGAGTTCAAAAACCAAGTATTGGCTGTAATATTAAATGGAAATAATTACTCTGCTGATATTAGCTCAACTTCAAAAAATAAGGTGGCATTAGGAGGAATTACTCCACCTGCACCTGATGCACCGTAAGCTAAATCACTAGGTATTATAAAACTTGCCTTGTCTCCGATACCAAGCAATGAAATTCCTTCATCCCAACCTTTGATTACCTGTCCAATGCCTAATGTAAATTCGATAGGTTGATTTCTTTTAAATGAGGAATCGAATACGGTTCCGTCCAATAACATTCCTTTGTAGTGAACCTTGACTTTATTTCCATTTGAAGGTTTTTGGGAATTATTTTCTTTTTCAAACTTATATAGTAATCCAGAAGTAGTTTTTGAAAAACCTTTTGAAAGATCTTTTAGCATTTTAAGCTCCTTTTCATTTTCTTTTTTAATTCTGTCAGCTTTTGATTTATTGAATTCTTCAAAGGATTTAGCTGCATCAAAAGCTTTAGCCTTGTCACCAACAGCATTAATTTTGATAGAAATGATTTCATCATTTTGCGATATAGAATTAACAACATCCATTCCATCTATAACATTTCCAAATACAGTATGTTTATTATCTAACCAGGGTGTTTCAACATGAGTTATAAAAAACTGACTTCCGTTAGTTGATGGCCCTGCATTAGCCATAGAAATAATTCCAGGACGGTCATGCTTAAGGTCGTTGTGAAATTCATCGTCAAACTTATAGCCTGGATCACCGGTACCCGTTCCTAGTGGGCATCCAGCTTGAATCATAAAGTCATTAATTACCCTATGAAATTTTAGCCCATTGTAATATGCTTCGCCTAAAGGCTTAATTGAATTATTAATTACCCCCAAAGATAAACCAACAAAATTACCAACGGTACCAGGTGTTTTTTCAAATTCTAACTCTATTTTTATTTCGCCTTTTGATGTAGAAATAATTGCAAATAAGCCTTTCATAATATTAATTTTTTTGCGAATATATTAATAAAAATGGTATAATTAATTGGCTAAATCACTTAAAAATTTTATCCTAAAAAGTTTTAATTCAAACTCATCATACTCACCATCAAATTCCTTCAATGCCATCTCTATATTATCTGATTCTGATTCAATGAAATAGTCATGTAATTCAACCTGTTGATCTTCATCTAAATAATCTTCGATACAATATGAAATGTCTAGTTTTGTGCCTGAATAAACTATTGTTTCCATCTCTGAAATTAATTCTAATAAATCAATTGATTTTGACTGAGCTATATCTTCAATTGATAAATTGCGGTCAACACTCTGAATTATAAATAGTTTTAAAGACGAATTTTTTCCAGCAGACTTTACTACTAAGTCATCAGGCCTTGTAATATTGTTTTGCTCAACATATTCTGATATTAGTTCTAAAAATTCTTTTCCATATTTTTTTGATTTTCCCTCTCCTACTCCAAAAATTGATGATAATTCATCAAATTTTATGGGATATCTTATTGTCATTTCAACAAGAGAGGGATCCTGAAATATTACATATGGTGGTATGGATTTTATATGAGCAATTTTTTTTCTCAGATCTTTTAACTTATTAAGCAAATTAAGATCTCCTGATTCTGTAGAAGTTATAGCTGGAGATTCTTTAAAATCAGCTTTATTTTCGATTTCAGGGATTAATAATTCTGTTGGTTTATTTAAATATCCCAGTCCTTTTTCTGTGATAGAAAGTGAGCCAAAATTTTCGATCTTTTTTGAAAGCATATTTTCAACTCTTAAATACCACAATAAACCATTCCAAAAGTATTCGTCATTTGATTTTCCAGATCCAAAATGTTTATTATCGATAATATTATGAGATACAAGAAGTGCGCTATTTTTTCCAATCAAAATATTCACAATATCTTTTTGTTTGTAAATTGATTTGGTTTCTAAAATTAAATTTAAAATGACAACTAATTGTTGTTTAACATTAATTTTATTTTTAGGGCTTTGCATATTATCATCCATCAATCTCCCTTCCCCAGTTTCAGAATCAAAGTATTCACCAAAATAATTTAACAGATATTTTCTTCTGCTTAATGATGTTTGACAATAGGCAACAACTTCTTCAAGATGTAATGAAGCAATATCTTTTTCAGCTTTATTTTTAGATTCTAAAAACTTCTCTAGTTTTTCAATATCCTTGTAAGAATAATATGCTAAACAATGTCCTTCACCTCCATCCCTTCCCGCTCTTCCCGTTTCTTGGTAATACCCCTCAAGACTCTTAGCAATATCATAATGGATCACAAATCTTATGTCGGGTTTATCTATACCCATTCCAAAAGCTATTGTTGCAACAACAATATCAACATCCTCCATTAAAAAAGCATCTTGGTTTTGATTTCTTACCTTGGAATCTAATCCCGCATGATAAGGAACAGATTTAATGTTGTTTAAAACTAATAATTCAGAAATCTCTTCAACTTTTTTTCTACTCAAGCAATAAATTATTCCTGATTTACCATTCCTATTTTTTATAAATTTTATCAGATCATTATTAATTTGGGCTGTTTTTGGTCTTACATCGTAAAATAAGTTAGGTCTATTAAATGATGATTTAAAAATATTAGCGTCAGTAATTTCAATATTTTTTAATATGTCAGACTGAACTTTTGGAGTAGCGGTTGCAGTTAATGCTATTACAGGAAGAGAATTGTCAATTTTATTTATTGTATTTCTGATATTTCTATACTCTGGTCTAAAGTCATGCCCCCATTCACTTATGCAATGAGCTTCATCAATGGCCAAAAATGAAATTTTAACAGATTTTAAAAAATCGATATTTCTGGATTTTGTTAGAGATTCAGGCGCCAAATACAAAAGCTTAGTTTTATTATTTTTTACATCAGCTTTAACCTGATTAACCTCATCTGTGCTGAGTGATGAATTTAAAACATGTGCAATACTATTTTCTTCTGAAAAACCTCTCACTGAGTCAACTTGATTCTTCATTAGAGCAATTAAAGGGGATATTACAATTGCTGTACCTTCTAATAACAATGCTGGTAGTTGATAACATAGTGATTTACCACCACCTGTAGGCATAATAACAAAGGTGTTTTTCTGATTTAAAATATTTAGTATTACTTCCTTTTGATTACCCTTGAAATCATCAAATCCAAAAGTTTTTTGAAGACAAGTTAAAACTAGTTTATCATACTCCATTTTCTTAAATGAATAAAATAAGGTTACTTTAAGTTAAAACAATCTTTTTTGATTTAAGAAATTCTTTAATAAAATTTTTGTTTTTTTGCATTATATATAAACATTCCTTTTTGAAGATGACAAACATAATTGAATTTGGAAAAGAAGTAATTAAACTTCAGTCTGAAAGCATAAGAAATCTAGTTGAATTAGTTGATGAAAACTTTGAGACAGCTATAAACCTAATACTTGACTCAAATGGAAGAGTTGTTGTAACCGGTATAGGTAAAAGTGCGATTATAGCCAATAAGATTGTTGCTACATTAAATTCAACTGGAACACCATCAATTTTTATGCATGCAGCAGATGCAATTCATGGTGATCTTGGAATTATAAAAAAAGATGATGTTATAATTTGTATTTCTAAAAGCGGAAACACACCTGAGATAATGGATTTAGTCCCATTTTTAAAAATGACAAAAAATCCATTGATCGCCATAACTGGGGACACCAATTCTTCTCTTGCAAAAAATTCATCAGTGGTTTTAAATAGTCATGTTGATATAGAGATATGCCCTAATAATTTAGCTCCTACAAATAGTACAACTGCACAATTAGTTATAGGGGATGCTATTGCAGCTACTCTTGTAAAAATTAAAGGGTTTACTTCCAATGATTTTGCAAAATTTCACCCAGGAGGAAGTCTCGGTAAAAAATTATATTTAAAGGTCAATGATTTGATTGATAGTGATTTAAAACCAATGGTTTCAATAGATGATGATATCAAAGATGTAATCATAGAAATAAGCAATAAAATGCTTGGAATTACTCCGGTATTTTCCGGTGATTCAATAGTTGGGGTAATCACCGATGGTGATTTAAGAAGAACTTTATTAAATAAACAAGAAATTTCAACATTGAAAGCTAAGGATATAATGTCTACTAATCCTCAAATTATTGATTCAGATACCTTGGCATCAGAAGCCCTAGAAATAATGAAAAAAAATAAAATCTCTCAACTAATTGTCACAAATAATAAATTATACTTAGGGGTAATTCACATACAAAGTCTAATTAAGGAAGGTATATCATAATGGATAGTTCGAGTCATGATAACATGTCTTTTTTAGAGCATCTTGAAGAATTAAGATGGCACATTATTCGTTCATTAATAGCAATTATTTCTGCTGGATTTATATGCTTTTTAATGAAAGATTTCATCTTTGATACAATAATTTTTGGTCCAAAAAAAATGGACTTTCCTACTTATAAGTTTTTGTGTCAAGCTGCAACATTCATTGGAGTTGAAACTACTTTTTGCGGAGATGAATTTCCTTTCATAGTTCAAAATAGAACTATGGCAGGACAATTTTCAGCTCACGTTATGACATCAATAATTTCAGGTTTCATAATATCATTTCCCTACATCCTTTATGAGTTTTGGAAATTTATTAGCCCAGGATTGCTTGAAAAGGAAAAAGCTAAATCAAGAGGGTTTATATTCGTTTCATCAATGTTATTTTTTATAGGTGTATTATTCGGATATTATATAATTTCTCCATTGTCAATTAACTTTCTGGGTACTTATCAAGTTTCTAGTCAGGTACTTAACGAGATTGATTTAGGTTCTTTTATAAGTTTAGTAAGATCCTCTGCTATAGCCTCAGGAATAATTTTTGAGCTTCCGATAATAATATACTTTTTGACCAAAGCTGGAGTTGTCACTCCAGAATCTCTTGTCAAATACAGAAAATATGCACTGGTATTGGTTCTAGTTTTAGCGGCGATTATAACACCGCCTGACGTAGCAAGCCAAATTATTGTTGCTATTCCGATTGTAGTGTTATATCAAGTAAGTATATTTATTTCAAGAATTGTTGTTAAAAATCAAGCCAAATGATATTAAAAGCAAACAACTTAATTAAAACCTACAGCGGTAAAAGTGTCGTTAAGGATGTTTCTTTGAACCTTAAACAAGGTGAAATTGTAGGCTTATTAGGACCTAATGGTGCTGGAAAAACCACTTCGTTTTACATGATTGTTGGTTTAATTAAACCTAATTCTGGTTCAATATTTTTAGATGACAAAGAGATTACACGTTTCCCTATGTATAAAAGAGCTCAAAATGGAATTGGATATTTGGCTCAAGAATCATCTGTGTTCAGAAAGATGAGTGTTGAAGACAATATACATAGTGTATTGGAAATGACTAATCTTTCAAAAGAAGAACAACAAAATAAAGTTGAATCATTATTGGATGAGTTTGGTCTAAAAGCTATCAGAAAGAGTCGTGGAGATTTACTTTCAGGAGGAGAAAGAAGAAGAACTGAAATTGCTAGAGCACTTGCAACAAATCCCAGCTTTATTTTGTTAGATGAGCCATTTGCCGGTGTTGATCCTCTTGCTGTTGAAGATATTCAAAAAATTGTCAGAGACTTAACCAAAAGAAATATCGGAATACTAATTACTGATCATAATGTTCAAGAGACCCTTGCAATAACTGATAGAACATACCTCATGTTTGAGGGCAGTATTTTAAAAGACGGTAAACCAGAGGAATTAGCAAATGATGAACTCGTAAGAAAAGTATACCTTGGGCAAAATTTTGAACTTAGAAAAAAAACAATTTAATTCTTCGATTTATAGAAGGTAAATATTGAAACTAGGATATAGACTGAAAGTATCAAAGGAATAGCATAAATACCAAAAATAATTAGAGCAGGTACAGAAATAAAGATTATAAAAAATTTTCTCCTATTTCCTTTAAACTTTAGTGATTTAAATTTGAAATTTAATAGTTTTAAATTTGAAGCTAATAGAATGCTTGAAACTATTACTATTAACATTAAAATATTGTAATCAAGAATTATATTTGAAAATGAATTTCCCTCAGCAGAAATAATTGCAAAAGAATATATTAAAACTGCATTAGCTGGGGTTGGCAAGCCTTTAAAAAATTTTGATGTAGATTTTCTAGTATTATAACGAGCTAGCCTGTAAGCTGAGGATAGAGTTATAATAAAACCCAAAAAGGGATAAAATGATGATGAAATAGAGCCTACAGATGATGAAGGCGCTTCATTAAACATATTATATAGTAATATTCCCGGAACTAAACCAAAACTAACCAAATCTGCTAAAGAATCTAGCTGAATTCCAACATCAGATTTTGCATTTAATTTTCTAGCTATATAGCCATCCAAATAATCTAAAATCAAACATATAATAGTGATTATGAAGACATTTTTTACCTCAAGATTATTTTCAATTAGTAAAAGAGTAACAATACAACCTAGGAATAAGTTAAATAGAGTAATTAGATTTGGTAAAAACTTAAAATTCACAAAAATTATTTGTGGTAAAACTAATAATTTAGCTTTAAATTAATTATAAATTTGCTACTTAATTATAATATCTTACCCTTAATCATGTTATAATAAAAATGAGATCTAAAATATTAGTACTATTATTATTTTTGATATACTTATCTGC
The DNA here is from genome assembly GCA_902519075.1 of uncultured Bacteroidota bacterium. Lineage (GTDB taxonomy): Bacteria > Bacteroidota > Bacteroidia > Flavobacteriales > Flavobacteriaceae > MED-G13. The sequence goes on from CABYIO010000007.1 coordinate 21,439, forward strand.
ATTTAGTCAAAGTTCATCTAAATATTCAAACGAGTTTTTAAATATTGGTGTTGATGCTAGATCAATAGGGATGGCAAATGCAGTTGTGTCCTCTACTAATGATGTGAATTCAACATATTGGAACCCTGCAGGTTTACTAAATATTGAAAGAGATGAAATCTCTTTAATGCATTCCAATTATTTTGCAAATATTGCTAATTACAACTATATATCTTATGCAAAGAAAGTGGATAATGAATCTGCAATAGGATTTTCCCTAATAAGATTTGGAGTTGATGACATAATGGATACTACTCAACTTATTGATAGTCAAGGGAATATTGACTTTAACAGAATAGAGTTATTTTCTGCTGCAGACTATGCTTTTTTGTTTAGCTATGCTAAAAAAAATAATTTTCTAAATTTAAGTTATGGTCTAAACGTAAAAATAATAAGAAGAATAATTGGAGATTTTGCAAACTCATGGGGTTTTGGATTTGATTTAGGAATTCAACATCAAAACAATAATGGTTGGAATTTTGGACTGATGGCAAGGGATATAACTACCACTTATAATAGTTGGTCTTTTGATGAGGACAGATTAAATGACATTCAAGATGCAATTGAAGGTCAAAACCAGCAAATTCCTGAAAAATCAGAGATAACATTACCTAAACTACAATTTGGTGTTTCAAAAGAATTTTCGCTTAACAATGAATACAGTTTGTTGGGCGCATTTGATCTATTTGTTGTATTTGAAGAAACTAATGACGTAGTTTCTACAGAAATTGCTAGTGTTAATCCTGCATTGGGTTTTGAATTGGGATATATTGATTTAGTATATTTAAGATTAGGAGTTGGTAATTTTCAGAATGAAATACAATATGACTCATCAGAAAAACTTAGCTTTCAACCCAACTTTGGCATTGGATTTAATATGAATAGTATTGAAATTAATTATGCATTTACTGATATTGGAAATCAATCGACTGCATTATATTCCAATATTTTTTCTTTGAAATTCAACCTTAATATGTTAAGATGAATAAAATTTACATAAATATCTTCTTTTTATTGGTATTAATATTTTTTTCACCAAATATTTATGCAAATGAACTTGAGAATAAAAATCGTTACAAAATAAGTATTCTGTCTATCGGAGAAGGACCAAGTTTAGTCGATGCCTTTGGACATACAGCGATAAGAGTCAAAGATGCAGAGTTAAAAAATGATGTAGTGTTTAATTTTGGTGTTTATGATTTTAATTCGCCAAACTTTTACTCAAACTTTGTTAAAGGTAGACCTGAGTATAAACTGGGAATACAGAATTACAACAATCTTATCCAAAATTATATCAGGCAAAAAAGATATATAGTTGAGCATCAGCTAAATCTTGATCAAAATTCAATTAAAATAATTATTGATTTATTGGTTCAAAAATTAAATGATCCATATTACATATACGATTATTTTAGGGACAATTGTACAACCAGAGCTGCTGATATTGTTATTGATAAAACAAATAATAAATTTAAAGACAACAAATTGGAATCTGAAGCTATTCTTAGTTACAGGGATCTAATTCACAGAAAAATAAATGAGAATTCATGGGCAGCACTTGGAATTGATTTATGCTTGGGGGCAATAATTGACAAAAAAATAAACACAAGAGAAACATTTTTTCTTCCTGAAAATTTAATGAACTATTTAGACCTGTATGAGGATGATATTATCAAAAAAAATATTATTTACAGTCCGGAATCAGAAATAAGTTATCGAGAAAATTTACCGTCTCCTTTACTAATAAACCTGATTTTATCGTTAATCATAGTCGTTATTACAATATTTAATTTTAAAAGCAATAAATGGAATAAAAGTTTAGATACTTTAGTTTTTTTAATTTCAGGGTCAATAGGAATTCTAATTACTTATCTATGGTTCTTTAGCAATCATTTTGCTGGGGCTCAAAATTTCAATTTTCTGTGGGCTTTTCCCTTAAATTTTGCTTTAATATTCGCAATTTATAAAAATAAAATACCTAATTGGTCTATCGGATATATCAAATTATTAATCATACTAATTATTCTCTTATTTTTACATTGGACTACAGGGGTTCAAAAATATAATTTAACTTTATTACCAATATTTGTTGCTCTTTTAATAAGATACTCATTTTTAGTGCATCGAATCAAGAAAACTAAACAATGAAAATATATACTAAAAAGGGAGACTCAGGACATACTTCATTAATTAGTGGTAAAATTGTCGATAAACATAATACTACTGTTGATGCGTACGGAACAATTGATGAACTAAATTCATTCATTGGACTTCTTAAAGATTATGTTGAAGAAAAAAAAATTAAGGAGGTTTTACATGATATCCAACTTAAACTTTTTTCTATTGGATCCATACTTGCCTCAGCTGGAGATAGAAATTTTTCAGAAAAGGTGAAAATAGAAAAAAAGGATGTTGAGTATATAGAACTTGAGATTGATAAATTAAACGAGTATTTACCAGATTTAAAAAATTTTATTATACCTGGGGGACATAAGGTTTCTTCTTATTGTCATGTTTGTAGATCAATTTGCAGAAGAGCTGAAAGAAGAATTTCAGAATTAAATGATCAACACAAGATAAGTCCATGTATTTTATCTTATATAAATAGACTTTCAGACTTTTTTTTCGTGTTAAGCAGACATATTAAACACTCTGACAATATCGAAGAGACTTACTGGTAATTATATGTTTTAAATTAATATTTTAACAAATTCTTGTGTAATTCTGATAAAAAATTATTTTTGCAAAAAAAAGTAATTAATCATGTATTGGACACTAGAACTTGCATCTTATTTAAGTGACGCACCTTGGCCAGCTACCAAAGATGAATTGATTGATTATTCAATTAGAACTGGAGCTCCCTTAGAAGTTGTAGAAAACCTACAAGCAATTGAAGATGAAGGGGATTTATACGAATCCATTCAAGAAATTTGGTCAGACTACCCTACCGATGAGGATTACCTTTGGAATGAAGATGAATATTAATTGATCCTAGTTTATTTAACACTTTCTTATAAGGTTTTCTTAAGTAAAATAGCTAAACATGTCGTATATTTAACCTGTTTTAAATAGTTATTATCTAGACTAATGCTAGGAAAAATTCTTAAATTATTTGTAGGAGATAAATCAAAAAAAGATTTAAAACTTATAAATCCCATTATTCAAAAAATCCACTCTTTTGAGCAGGAAATGAATGGTTTATCAAATGATGAATTGAGAGGTCAAACTATAATATTCAAGAAAGATATTCAAAATGCCATCTCTGATATTAATTTGGAGATAGAAAAAATTAAAAATGAAATAGATGATATTAATGATTTTGATAAAAAGGAAGAACTTTTTAATCAAATCGATAAGTTAAATGAGGATGCTTACAAAGTAAGTGAGGAAACACTTAATGAAATACTTCCAAAAGCTTTTGCTGTCGTAAAAGAAACAGCTACGAGATTTGTGGAGAACAAAGAGGTTATTGTTGAAGCAAATGATTATGACTTTGAACTTTCCTCAACCAAAGATTATATTCAAATAAAAGATAACAAATCTTATTGGAAAAACACTTGGGATGCCGCTGGTAAAAATATTGTTTGGGACATGATTCACTATGATGTTCAACTAGTTGGTGGAGTTGCCATGCATCAAGGTAAAATAGCTGAAATGCAAACAGGTGAAGGTAAAACACTTGTTGCAACGCTACCTGTTTACCTAAATGCATTAACCGGAAGAGGTGTACATCTGGTTACCGTTAATGATTATTTAGCTAAAAGAGATAGTGCTTGGATGTCACCCATATTTGAATTTCATGGATTAAGTGTGGATTGTATTGATTATCACAAACCAAATTCTATTGAAAGAAAAAAAGCATACAACTCTGATATTACATATGGCACCAATAATGAGTTTGGTTTTGATTATTTAAGAGACAATATGGCTAATTCACCTGATGATTTAGTTCAAAGAAAACATAATTTTGCTATTGTTGATGAAGTTGACTCTGTTTTAATTGATGATGCAAGAACTCCATTGATTATTTCTGGAGCTATTCCAAAAGGAGATAAACATGAGTTTAATGAGCTAAAACCTAAGATTGAACAAATTGTTTCAACCCAAAGAAAATTACTTATCAATACATTGGCTGATGCAAAAAATCAGATTAGCTCTGGAGAGGAAGAAGAGGGATCATTTAATCTTCTGAGAGTCTTTAGAGGGATCCCTAAAAATAAAGCTCTTATAAAATATTTAAGTGAAGAAGGTGTAAAACAACTATTACAAAAAACCGAAAACTTTTATATGCAAGATAATAATAGAGAAATGCCAAAAGTTGATAAGGAGCTCTATTATGTGATTGATGAAAAGAATAATCAAATTGAATTAACAGACAAGGGAATCGAATTTATATCTGGAAAGGATGATCCAGATTTCTTCATAATGCCTGAAATTGGAATAGAAATATCAAAAATTGAGAATAAAGGTCTTTCTAAAGAGGATGAAGCAAAGGAAAAAGATGAATTATACAGGGATTTTAGTGTTAAATCAGAAAGAATTCACACCATAAACCAGCTTCTTAAAGCCTACGCATTATTTGAAAAAGATATTCAGTATGTAGTAATGGAAAACAAAGTAATGATTGTTGATGAACAAACTGGTAGGATTATGGATGGAAGAAGATATAGTGACGGTTTACATCAAGCAATTGAAGCTAAGGAAAATGTCAAAATTGAGGCTGCTACACAAACATTTGCTACGATTACATTGCAAAATTACTTTAGGATGTATAATAAACTTTCAGGTATGACTGGAACTGCAATAACAGAAGCAGGTGAATTTTGGGAAATTTACAAACTTGACGTTATGGAAATCCCTACAAATAGACCAATTCAAAGAAGTGATAGAGAGGATTTGGTTTATAAAACTAAAAGAGAAAAATATAACGCAGTTATTGACGAAGTAACAGAGTTATCTAGAGGCGGAAGACCAGTTCTTATAGGAACAACATCTGTAGAGATCAGTGAGCTTCTGGGAAAAATGCTAAAAATCAGAAAAATTCCACATAATATTTTAAATGCAAAGCTTCACAAAAAAGAATCTGATATTGTGGCAGAAGCAGGAAAACCTGGCCAAGTTACTATTGCTACCAACATGGCTGGTCGTGGTACTGATATTAAACTTTCCGAAACTGTAAAGGAAAGTGGAGGTTTAGCAATAATTGGTACAGAAAGACACGATTCCAGAAGAGTTGACAGACAGCTAAGAGGTAGATCTGGAAGACAAGGTGATCCGGGAAGCTCTCAATTTTATGTTTCATTAGAAGACAACTTGATGAGATTGTTTGGAACTGAAAGAATTGCTAAAATGATGGACAGAATGGGATTAGAAGAAGGCGAGGTAATTCAACATTCCATGATTACTAATTCAATAGAAAGGGCGCAGAAAAAAGTTGAAGAAAATAATTTTGGGATTAGAAAAAGATTGCTTGAATATGATGATGTTATGAATGCCCAAAGGGAAGTTATATACAGAAGACGTAACAATTCTTTGTTTGGAGAAAGACTAAGAATAGATATTTCTAACATGATTTATGATACTTGTGAGAATATAGTTTTTGCAAACAAAGGAGTAAATGATTTTAAAAACTTTGAATTTGAACTAATCAAATATTTTTCTGTGACTACTGAAATTAATGCAGAGTCTTTTGAGTCTATGCCAGAAAATGACATTATTGATAAAGTTTATACTGTTGTATTAAATCACTATCTAACCAAAATAGAGAATAATGCAAAACTTGCATACCCTGTGATTAAACATGTTTATGAAAAACAAAGGGAAAAATTCAAAAGGATAGTTGTTCCATTTACTGATGGAATTAAAAATCTTCAGGTTATAACAGATTTAGAAAAAGCATATAATTCAAATGGAGATCAGTTGGTTACTGACTTTGAAAAGAATATTTCCCTAGCTATTCTTGATAATTCATGGAAAACACATTTAAGAAAAATGGATGAACTTAAACAATCCGTTCAACTTGCTGTTCATGAGCAAAAAGATCCACTATTAATATATAAATTCGAAGCCTTTGAACTATTTAAATCACTAATTGACTCTGTAAATAAGGAAATATTATCATTTTTATTCAAAGCTGAAATAGCAACAGATAATAACAAAGATGTTCAGCAGGCTACATCTAAAAAACCATTAAATGTAAACACTTCAAAGGAAGAGATACCAAATACTGAAGAACTAAGGCAAAGAAATAGAGCAATTACAAACAGACAATCAAACAGTCCAATTGAAACTATTGTAAGGACTCAACCAAAAGTTGGTAGAAACGATAAGGTTACGATAAAAAACATAAAAAACGGGGAAAGCAAAACTTTAAAATATAAACATGCTGAAAAATTAATATCAGGGGGTGATTGGTTGATAACTAAAAATAATTAACCAAATTTTGAAGAGTAAAAGAAATATTAACCCCAAAGAAATTTGTAATCAAATTAAAAAAGGAAATATAACAGCATTATCTAAAGCAATTACTCTTTCTGAAAGCAATATAGACTCCGACCAAGAATTAGCAAATAAAATCCTAGGCAAACTAAAAACTAAAAATAACGATTCAATAAGAATAGGTATTACAGGTGTACCAGGAGCGGGCAAAAGTACATTTATTGAGTCTTTTGGAAACTATTTAACCAATCTAGGATTAAAATTAGCTGTTTTAACCATTGATCCATCTAGCAGTGTTACTAAGGGAAGTATTTTAGGTGATAAAACAAGAATGGAAACATTATCTGCTAACAAAGATGTATTTATAAGACCTAGCCCTGCCTCAAATTTCCAGGGTGGTGTTGGGAAAAATACACGCGAGTCAATTTTTTTATGTGAATCAGCGGGATATGATATTATTTTAATTGAAACAGTTGGGGTTGGTCAAAACGAAATTAGTGTAGCAGAAATGGTAGATTTCTTTCTGTTATTAAAAATTTCTGGATCAGGAGATGAATTGCAGGGTATTAAAAGAGGAATTATTGAAATGTCAGATCTTATAGCAATAAATAAATGTGATGGTGATAATGTGAAAGATTCGATTAAGGCAAAAAATGAATTTAAGCTAGCATTACAATTATTTCCTACGAAGAAATCTAATTGGAAACCTCAGGTATTAACATGTAGCAGTATAACGGGAGATGGTTTAGCAGAAATTTGGGATTGCATTACTAATTATGTGAACTTGACTAAAAAGAACAATTATTTTTATGAAAACAGAATAAATCAAAACAAATCATGGTTGCTCCAAATTATAGATTTTTCACTAAGGAAATCATTTTTTAATAGGAAATCTGTCAAAATGAAACTGGATAATTTGATAAAGAAAATTGAAGAAGAAAAAATTTCAATATTCGAAGCTAGCCAGAAAATTCTTTCCGAGATTTAAAATAATTGTATAAATATTTAAATAATAAACCTGAAAACAAACCAAAAGTTAAACCAAATAATGTGTCAAGGGGATAATGAACACCTAAGTAAATTCTACTGTAAGAAAAAATTATTACCCATACTATTAAAATTGGTTTGATATATTTTATAACAGATTGATTAAGACAATTTAATATGAAAATTGTAACCGCAACTGAATTTGCGGCATGGGCTGAAAAGAACCCATATTTTCCGCATCTTATATTAATATCTCTTAATAAATGCTGTAAATCGTCTAATCTGCAAGGTCTCAATCTTTGTGTTGAGTCTTTTACAAGATTTGTAAATTGATCAGTGAATAATATTAATAACGCGATAAAAAATAATATCATAAGCAATCCATTAAATCCATTTTTTCTATATAATAAGTAAATAATTAAGATGAACATTGGTATAAAGGTGAACTTGTTTGTTATTGCAATCCATAATGGATCCCAAGCCTCACTACCCAAATTATTCAGACAAATCAGTATTTCAGTGTCAATTTGTTTTATTCTATCCAAAACTATTTATCTTTTTATTTGTAAGGTAATTGAATCTTAAATATAAAAAAACAGAAGAAAATAAAAGCCCAAACAACAGGCCTATCCATATTCCGGTTTCCTGAAACTGATTAATATCTCCAAAATAATAGCTTATTGGGAAACCGATGATCCAATATGCAAAAAATACTATTACTGTTGGAATTTTCACATCTTGCATACCTCTTAGAGCTCCTAAAATTATCACTTGAGCACTATCAAAAAGCTGAAATAAGGCTACTATAATAAATAGCTTAGCAGATTTTTCAACAATCATAATATTTTTTTCATAATTATACATATCCGTGATGTCTATGTATATGTAAGGGAGATATTCTCTGAAAATAAAAATTAAAAGAGAAAAGGTGAATGCAAATAAAACTCCTAGGAATAAAATAGATAATGATATTCTTTTTAGCTCCCTGTAATTGCCAAGGCCTTTTTGATTACCAGATCTAATTGCCGCACTCACACTCAAGCCACTTGCAATCATGAAAGTCATAGAGGATATATTTAATACAATTTGGTTTGCAGATTGTGTAATTTCTCCAAGTAAACCACTTAACCAAATAGCAGCGGTAAAAATACCCACTTCGAACAACATCTGTAAAGAAGTCGGAAATCCAAGAGAAATAATCTTCCTTATCATAATCCTGTCTACAACGAATTTCAATATTTCTAAAATGTAATTTTTAATTATATTTTTTTTGAAAAGCAAAAAGAACAAAAAAGTAAACATAATTATTCTAGATGTAAGGGTTCCAATAGCTGCTCCAATTATCCCTAATGCAGGAAAACCAAATTTTCCAAATATCAAAACATAATTTACAATTACATTAATAATATTAGCTAAAACAGTTGCGTACATAGGATTTGCAGTTAACGACAAACCATCGCTGTATTGTTTAAGAGCTTGAAACATTAAAAGAGGTACGAGAGAAGCAGCAACGATTTCAAGGTATGGAATTGCTAGATCAACTACATTTGTTGGTTGGTCTAGCATAAAAAGCAAAGGCTTAAAAAACAAAATAGCTATGTAAAGAAAAACCCCCAAAATCAAACACATTAAAAAACCATTTACAAATGATTTCCTTAAGTCATTATTATCATTCCTACTATGAGCTTCTGCCACAACTGGAGTGATTGCCGCAGAAAATCCAATTCCAATTGACATTGCTATGAAAATAAAACTATTACCTAGTGAAACTGCTGCCAGATTCGTCGGGTCCAATTTACCAACCATTATGTTATCAATCATACCAACTAGTGTATGACCCAGTAAACCTAAAATAATCGGATAAGAAAGCTTTAAATTATAGGAAATCTCTTTTGTGTAATTATTTAAAATCAAGATTAGTTTTTATAGAAATTCATTACATAATCAACCGGCACCTTCCCCGTTATGATATTTTTAAGTTTTCCTTTTATCAATTTTTTTTTGAAAGGTGAAATTTTATCAGTAAATAAAATACCTTCCAAATGATCATATTCGTGCTGTATTACTCTCGCTACAATTCCGTCAAAACTATCCTGATGAATATTAAAATTCTCATCTTGATACTTAATCTTGATTTCTGATTTTCTATTTATATTTTCTCTAATATTAGGTATACTTAAACAGCCTTCTTCAAACAATTTAAAATCACCTGATTCATTGATAATTTCAGGATTAATAAATGTTTTCTTGACTAATTTAGTCTTAAAAGCTGAATTGGATTTAAATTCATCATTATTAAAAGCTGAAGTATCTATAATAAAGAGTCTTATTCCTTTTCCAATTTGCGGCGCAGCTAAACCAACACCAGATGCATTATACATGGTCTCATACATGTCTCTTATCAATATCTTCAAACCAGAATAATTCTTATCAATATTTACAGATCTTTTTTTAAGTAATGGGTCACCATAACCAACAATTGGTAATATCATGAAAAAATTTTTTCAAAATTACAATATTAAATTTTATGAATTGATATTTAAAGATTGCAAATAGTCTTGAAGAATTATTGAAGCACTTATTTTATCAACTAAATATTTATCTGACCTTGATTTCTTTTTTAATCCAGTTGAAATTATAGACTTCTTCGCAATTTTTGAGGTAAATCTTTCGTCAAAACGAAATATTTCATTTATATCAAAAAAACCTGATAGGGATTTAATGAATTTAATAATTGAAGTTTCTATTTCAGAATATTCCCCAGAAAACCTTCTTGGTTGTCCAATAATAATTCTTGAAATATTTTCTTTTTCGATTAAAGTTTTTAGATGAATAATTAATTCAGATGTATCAATAGTCACTAAAGGAAATGCAAAAATTTTATCGGCATCTGTAATTGAAAGACCTGTTCTTTTTAATCCGTAATCAATAGCTAAAAACTTTGTTTTCATTTTACAATCTAAAAAATTTCTTTAATCTTTTTCTACATTTTCTACCATTTTCAAAATCATCTGAGTATTTCTTTATTTTATTAAAAATAATTTGCTTTTCAATATTAATTTTTTTAATTGTATTTCTAGATCCTTTGATTAATTCTCCTCTTGAATCAAAATCATCAATTATTTTATTTATTGCGGGTTTAAGTTCTATGTAGTTATCTTGTATCAAAAAGGAATTATTCAAAAGGTATTTATATTTTTGGTGTAAATATATTTATTAATGGGCAATATAATAAATAACGAAGCTCACAAAGCTTATGATTTTATTGAAAAGGGTGGGATTATTTTATATCCAACAGATACCATTTGGGGTTTAGGGTGTGATGCTACAAATTGTAGCGCTATAGAGAAAATTTATCAACTAAAAAAAAGAAGTTTAAAAACACCTATGCTCTCTCTTGTTAGAGATGTTGATATGATTGTAAAATATACAAATAGCTCATTAAACGTGATTAATCAGATATTAGGAAGCACAAATAAGCCTACAACTATCATATATCCAAAAGGAAGAAATTTATGTAACTATATCCTTTCAGATGACGGTTCTGTAGGATTTAGAGTGCCAGAAAACAGATTTTGTATAGATTTATTATCTCTTATGAAAAAGCCGCTTATTTCAACCTCAGCAAATATCCATAAGGAAGTATTCCCTTTGTCTTTTGAAGAAATTAATGTTGATATTTTAAAACAAGTTGACTATATCGTAAATTTACCTAAAGATAATTGGTCTACTAAACCATCAACGGTTTTAAAATTAGATGAGTTTGGGAGTTTTTATAAAATCAGATAGAAATGGTATTTCGAGAAGCCATAAAAAATTCAATATTTCATGAAATTTCAAATTATTGCTCTGCTAATAATATAGAATCATTCGTGGTTGGAGGGTATGTACGAGACTTTTTATTAAAAAGGGCTTCTAAAGATATTGATATATTAATTATTGGAGACGGAATTGGTGTTGCAAAACAAATTGCCAAGCAAATTGATCCTAAAATTCCAGTAACAATTTTCAAAAATTTTGGAACTGCTTACTTTAAATTCAATGATTATGAAATAGAGTTCGTTGGTTCAAGGAAAGAGTCTTATGCTGATGATAGTAGAAATCCGATAATTGAGGCTGGAAGTTTTAAAGATGATATAAATAGAAGAGACTTTAAAATTAATGCTATTGCAATTTCACTTAATAAGCAAAACTTTGGTGAATTAATAGATATACATGACGGTTTGGTGGATTTAGAACAAAAAGTCATTAATACCCCATTAGATTCAAATATCACATTTTCTGATGATCCGCTAAGAATGTTAAGAGCAATAAGATTTGCTTGCCAACTAGATTTTGAAATTCATGGTAATTTAGTCAAAACTATGTCTATGCAAAAAAAAAGGATTAGCATAGTTACCAATGAAAGAATTGTTGAAGAAATAAATAAAATCATTTTATCAAAAACACCGTCTAAGGGATTTAAAATGCTAGAGCAAACAGGTATTTTAGAGATAGTTATTCCTGAATTAACAAGTTTAAAAGGGATTGATGAAATTGAAGGTCAAAAGCATAAAGACAACTTTTATCATACTCTAGAGGTACTTGATAATATTTGTTTAAATACTGATAACTTATGGTTAAGATGGGCAGCTTTACTTCACGATATAGGAAAAGCTCCGACAAAAAACTTTAACAAAAAAATAGGTTGGACTTTTCATGGTCATGAATTCGAAGGAAGTAAAATGGTATACAAATTGTTTAAGAGACTTCGAATGCCTTTGAATGAAAAGATGAAATATGTCCAAAAGCTAGTACTTATGAGCTCTAGACCAATTGTTTTAGCTCAGGAAAATGTTACTGATTCAGCTGTAAGAAGATTAATTTTTGATGCTAGTGAATCAGTTGATGACCTTATGACCCTGTGTGAAGCTGATATAACAACAAAGAATAAAAATAGATTTAAAAAATATCATGACAATTTTAAAATTGTAAGAGAAAAAATACAAACGGTTGAAGAAAAAGATAATATTAGAAATTTTCAACCACCAATTTCTGGAGCAGAAATCATGAGTACTTTTAATCTTAAACCGTGTAAAACAATTGGAATAATTAAAGAAACTATCAAAGAAGCTATTCTTGAAGGAATAATTGCAAATAATTATGAAGAAGCATATAAACTAATGATGGAAGAAGGAGGAAAGTTAGGCTTATCTCATGGAAAGTAAATTTCATAAATTAACAAAATTATCTCTATTACTGGTTTACTTAGTAATAATTGCTGGTGCATTTGTGAGAATGACTGGCTCGGGAATGGGCTGTCCTGATTGGCCCAAATGTTTTGGTTTTTATGTTCCACCCACCGAAATATCACAAATATTATTTAAAGAAAATAATGACTACTCAAAGGGTCAAATGATTTTATACAATGAAGAAGAATTATTAGTTGCAAAATCAGACTTTACCAGCGATGATTTTATAAACTTAAATAATTGGGAAGTATATGAAAAACACGATTATGTAATATTTAACCCTCTTCACACATGGATTGAATATATTAATAGACTAATTGGAGCAATTTCAGGTGTTCCAATACTTATTTTCACTATTATTTCAATTATTTATTTTAAAAAGTTCAGACATTTAACATTGATTTCAATAATCACATTAATTGCAATGGGTTTTCAGGCATGGCTTGGAAAAACAGTTGTTGATTCAAATTTAGCTGCATACAAAATCACTCTTCACATGTTAATGGCGTTATTTATCGTTGCTCTGCTTATATATCTGGTCTACTATGGAAGCAAAAGTTTTATTAAAACAAATAAGACATTTAAATATTTAATACTGTTTGGATTGTTCCTTACTTTAATCCAAATTGTTTTAGGTACACAGGTGAGACAAATAGTAGATGAACAGGCTAAATTATTTGCATATGATAAATCTATGTGGCTTAATGATATTCCGTTTATTTATGAATATCATAGAACATTTTCAATATTAGTTATATCCATAAACATGGCTTTATTTTTAATAAATAAAAAATTACAACTTGGGAACAATTATATTAATTATGTTATGCTTCTTCTTGCATTGGAAATATTTACAGGTGCTTCAATGTTTTATTTTGATTTTCCATTTGGAACTCAAACTGCACATTTAGTATTTGCTAGTATAATTTTTGGACTTCAATTTTATATATTACTTCAAAATTTTTTAACAGAGAATAAATTAAAAGCAGATGATTTACAGACTTAGGGTAATTCTTGACAATGACACAAATGAAGACATTTTCAGGGATGTTGAAATAGACAAAAATTCAAATCTAACTGATTTGCATGAACTTATTTTACTGTCATTTAATTTTAGTGCTGATCAAATGGCATCATTTTACACTGTTGACGAAGAGTGGAATCAAATAAATGAAATAAGTTTAATGAATTTTGACGAATCAACAGATTCAATGGATTCCATTTTAATAGCTAATATTCTTAACAATCAAAACACAAAACTTCTGTATATCTATGATTTTATGAATATGTGGACGTTCTATGTAGAACTTATTGAAGAGGCTCAAGAAATCAATAATATTCTTTATCCAAGAATAATATTTTCTGTTGGAAATGTTCCTGAAAAAGCACCTGATAAAAAATTTACAAATAAGGATTTAGGAAAAGATGATCTGGACGAGGATGGATATTTATATTAATTCAATCTAATGAAGTTCAATCTAATTACTGACTTTATTCCCACTGGTGATCAGCCAACTGCAATTCAGTCGCTTATTGATGGAATTAAAAACAAGGATAAACATCAAACTTTATTAGGTGTAACCGGTTCTGGTAAAACCTTTACTGTAGCAAATGTTATTAATAAGCTAAATAAGCCTACACTTGTACTAGCTCACAATAAAACACTGGCGGCTCAACTTTACTCTGAGTTCAAAGGTTTTTTTCCCGACAATCTTGTTGAATATTTTGTTTCATATTATGACTATTATCAACCTGAAGCATATATTCCTACAACTGGGGTTTATATAGAAAAAGATTTGTCAATTAATGATGAAATTGAAAAACTTAGACTAAGTGCAACTTCTGCCCTTCTTTCAGGTAGAAAAGACATAATTATAGTTGCTTCTGTTTCATGTATATATGGTATGGGAAATCCTCAAGAATTTAAAGATAACACTATTGAGATTAGTTTAGATCAAAACTATTCCAGAACTAGTCTTCTAAATAGGTTTGTTCAAAGTCTGTACTCTAGATCTTTAGCTGATGATTTTAGACAGGGCAAATTTAGAATTATTGGAGACACCATAGATATATTCCCTGCACATACTGATCACGCATACAAGATTCATTTTTTTGGAGACGAGATTGAAGAAATTGAAAAATTTGATCCCCTAACTAATGAGATAATATCAAAACACAAATACATAACAATTTATCCTGCAAACATTTTTGTCACATCTCCAAATAAAATTCATGATGTAATAAAATTAATTCAAGATGACTTGGTTAAACAGTATGATTACTTTAATGAATTAGGTAATACATTGGAAGCTAATAGAATCAAGGAAAGAACAGAATTTGATACGGAAATGATCAAAGAATTGGGATACTGCTCTGGGATTGAAAACTATTCCCGTTATTTTGATGGCAGAAAACCTGGAACTCGACCTTTTTGCCTTTTAGATTATTTTCCAGATGATTATCTAACAATTATAGACGAAAGCCACGTTACAATCCCGCAGGTTAGAGCTATGTATGGAGGTGATCGGAGTAGAAAAGAAAATCTTGTTGAATATGGTTTTAGATTACCTGCAGCCATGGATAACAGACCATTAAAATTTGAAGAATTTGAATCACTTCAAAATGAAATAATATATGTAAGTGCCACGCCTGCAGACTATGAATTAGATATGTGTGAAGGAGTAATTACCGAGCAGATAATCAGACCAACTGGTTTATTAGATCCCAAAATTCAAATTAAACCCACAAAACATCAAATTGATGATTTGATTAACGAAATTCAAATAAGAATTGAAAAAAAGGAAAAAATATTGGTTACGACCCTGACCAAAAAAATGGCTGAAGAGCTTACAAGTTTTTTAACTAAAATAGAAATTAGATCAAAGTATATACACTCAGATGTGGATACCATTGAGAGAGTAGAAATAATGCAAGGATTAAGAGAGGATAAGTTTGATGTACTGATAGGAGTAAATTTGTTAAGAGAAGGGCTAGATTTACCTGAGGTTTCACTAGTAGCTGTATTGGATGCTGATAAGGAAGGTTTTCTTAGATCTCATAGATCATTAACCCAAACTATCGGAAGGGCAGCTAGACATGTCAATGGAGTGGCTATTTTATATGCTGATAAAATAACAAATAGCATAAAGAAAACAATTGACGAAACTAACTACAGAAGATCCAAACAAATTGAATACAATAAAAAAAATGGTATAATACCTAGACCAATTATCAAGACTACTGAAAACCCATTAACTAAAAGATTATTAAAAAATAATATCAATGAAATAAGTGAAACCATTATTGATTTTAATATCCCAACAAAGACAAAAGAATTTGATAAAAAAATCAGAGAGCTTAGAAAAGAAATGGAAAAATCTGCTAAAGAACTAGACTTTAAATCAGCTGCATTTTACAGAGATCAAATAAAAAAAATGAAGGAATTAAAGTCAAGCAGTAGCTAATACTTTCTGGACTTTATCAGCTGCCTCCTTAAATTCAACAGCACTGTAAAAATTCAAGCCTGATGAGTCAATGATTTCTTTGGCGATTTCAGAATTTGTCCCCTCAAGTCTTACTATTATTGGAACAGAAATTTCATCTTTCATGTTTTTACATGCATCAACGATACCATTTGCTACCCTGTCACACCTTACAATTCCCCCAAAAATATTAACTAGAATTGCTTTTACATTAGGATCTTTAATTATGATTCTAAAGGCTGTTTCAACTCTCTCGCTATCTGCAGTACCCCCAACATCTAAAAAATTAGCTGGTTCACCACCTGCTTGCTTAATCAAATCCATAGTAGCCATAGCTAGGCCCGCCCCATTTACCATACATCCAACATTTCCATCTAAGTCAACATAATTTAATCCAACTTCTTTAGCTTCTACTTCAATCGGATTTTCTTCCCTAACATCTCTCATTTCTAGATAGTCCTTATGTCTAAATAATGCATTATCATCTATTGTTACCTTGGCATCTACAGCAAGAATTTTATCGTCACTTGTTTTAATAACAGGATTAATTTCAAAAAGCGAAGAATCTGATTTATCATAAGCGTCATATAATGCCTTGACAAAAGAAATCATTTCCTGTTTTGCAGTACCAATTAAATTCAGATTATCAGCAATTTTATTAGCATTTTCATTGGTTAAGCCATCTTCTGGACAAATATCTAGGGTATGAATAAGATCAGGAGTTTTTTCAGCGACTGTTTCAATATCCATACCTCCTTCAGTAGAATACATTATCATATTTTTTGCACTAGACCTGTTCAATAAAACTGAAATATAATATTCCTCAACCTCAGAAGCTCCTGGATAATAAACATCTTCTGCAATTAAAACTTGGTAAACTTTTTTACCCTCCATGCTAGTTTGTGGAGTAACTAGATTCATTCCTATTATTTCGTCTGAAATCGAAAAAACTTCATCAATTGACTTTGCAAGTTTAACTCCACCACCCTTACCTCTTCCACCAGCATGTACTTGTGCCTTGATAACAAAAAAATCCGTACCAGTTTCATTACGTAATTTTTTTGCTTCTTCTACTGCTTCTTCAGCTGATGAAGCGACATATCCTCTTTGAATTCTTACTCCAAATCCACTTAAAATCTCTTTTGCTTGATATTCGTGTAGGTTCATATTAATTTTATTTGAAAAACAAATTTAATAAACATAGTATGTTAGATGAGTTAAATTAAAATTATTTATCAAATAATTTATTAATAAATTTATTACATATGAAAAAGTTAGTTTACATACTTCTGTTTCTAATTGTAAGTTGTTACTCATCTAGAAATTCAGAATTCACCAGAATGTTTATCGAAAAAAATTCTGATGTCTTAAAAATATTAAGGAATAACAAGACTCAGATAAAACTAAGTATCATTGACAAAAACAAAGGATTCAATGAATATGAATATAATGTGGATGCAAATCAATATTTCTACCCCGCAAGTACAGTGAAACTTCCTATTGCTCTTTTTGCTCTAGAAAAATTAAATGAAAATAAATATTTATCAATTGACACAGCATTTATGCTAGAGGATGACACCTTAAAAACCACTATGAGAAGGGAGTTAGAAAAAATATTTATCCTTAGTGATAATCAAGCTAATAATAGACTTTTTGAGTTCTTAGGTCAAGACTATATCAACCAAAAATTTATCTCTAAGGGGATGAATGAATCTAGAATATTTCATAGACTTTCAACTACAAAATCTTCAAACTTAAATGGGAAAAGAGTTGATTTTTTTCTAAATGACTCCATAATTTCATTTCAAAATAAAAATAGTACGCCATCTAAATTAAATTTAAAAGGATTAAAAAAAGGGGTTGGTTATATTAATCAAACAGGAAGTCTAATAAAAGAACCTATGGATTTTTCTGACAAAAATTTTATTTCAATCAATGATTTACACAAAATCATTAAGATTTTATTTTTTCCAGACAAATTTGAAGAATTAAGTAGGTTTAATTTGACCCAGATACAAAAAGACCTTGTATTCAAATACATGTCAGGGTATCCGAAGGAATTTGGATATAACGATGAAGGATATCCTTATTTCTTCAATAAATTTTTTATTTATGGTGATGAAGAATTAGAGTTTTCAAATAGATTCAAAATATTTAATAAAGTTGGTTTAGCCTATGGCCAGTTAACCGACGTGGCATACATTGTAAATGACAGTATATCAATAATTCTAACTGCAACAATTGATGTAAACACAAATAAAATTTACAATGATGATAGTTATGATTATGATCTTATTGGCTTTCCTTTTCTTGCTCAATTGTCCAGAGGCATTTTTAAAATAATTTCAAATAATTAATTTGAAATTTTAATATTTCTTTCACTAAAAAAGAGCTAATAAAATATATATTTGCTAAGCGTAAAAACACTGCATGCATATCATACTCAAAAAAATATTTTTTTCCTTGTTTTTTATTTTAAATGCATGGAGCATATCAGCCCAAGATAACTTACCGCCAGTCATTTCATCTGAAGGGGATACGGTATATTGCCCTCAAACCGAGCAAAACATTGTCACCTCTTTTAATATTGAAGATCCTGACGACACAACTTTGGATGCATTATACATTCAAATTTCAGAAGGATATTCCCCTGGAGAAGATCAATTAATATATAACGGTTCAAATCCTGATTTAAACACTACATGGAATGTCACCGAAGGAAAACTTGAAATTACCGGTTTTGCAGATGAGAATTTATTAATTACTGATATCATTGATGCAGTTTATGAGGTTGTTTTCTTCTCAAGTAATCCAAATCCTTCTGATAAATCTTTCTCATTTACAATTGGTGATGCTAACTTTCTACCTTCCACTGGTCATTATTATGTTTATTTTGAACAAACGGGAATAACATGGATTCAGGCACAGCAAGCAGCTGAAAATTCAAATTACTACGGACTTCAAGGATATTTAGTTACAATAATTTCAGAAGAAGAAAATCAAATATCTGCAGAACAGGCAGGTGGCGCTGGTTGGATTGGTGCTAGTGATCAAGGAATTGAAGGTGAATGGAATTGGGTTACCGGTCCGGAGGGTTTAGAAAAT
Source organism: uncultured Bacteroidota bacterium (assembly GCA_902519075.1). Classification (GTDB taxonomy): domain Bacteria; phylum Bacteroidota; class Bacteroidia; order Flavobacteriales; family Flavobacteriaceae; genus MED-G13. The sequence continues at coordinate 40,721 of CABYIO010000007.1, forward strand.
GGTGGAGCGGGCCTCCCCTTTTGGGTAGGTCAAGGTCCTGAGACAGGAGGTGGTCCAGTGATTGGCATGTACAGTAATTGGAATACAAACCCATCTGAACCAAATCAAGCTGGAGATGAGGATTACGCACATATCACTGATGATAGTATAGGAGTGATTGGCTCATGGAATGATTTAACAAATACGGGTGCTAGCAGTGGACCATATCAACCAAAAGGTTATGTTGTGGAATACGGAGGAATGCCTGGTGATCCCGAATTAAACCTTTCATCAAGCATAAGCTTATCAGCACCACCGATAGTAACAGTTGAGCCATTTGTTGGAGTTGATTGTGCACTTATATCATTGAGTGCAACATCAGAAAATGAAGATGGTTCGGTTTATTGGTTTGAGGCTGAAAATGGAGGTGATTCTGTTTTTTATGGAACCTCATTTGAACCTGGAACTTTGGAAGCAGGAAATTATTCATACTGGGTGTCTCCTTTTGAAAACGGAGAATGTGATAACTACAACAGAATTGAAATACAGGCTGTAATCACACCGGGATTCCCTGAAATTGTCACACCTAATGTAACTGTTGACCAGGAATGCTATACAGTTGAAGAATTAGTGACCGATGTATTGATTAATAATTTGTGTGCAAATGTTTCAAATATAACATGGAGTAGCGGAAATGATTTCGGTGATGTTAATGGAATTGCACATTTTTTAGAACCAAGTGGCGGGTTTCCTTTCAGTGAAGGAATTATTTTATCATCTGGTAATGCACTACTAGCTACTGGTCCTAATGAATCCATGGGAGGAGCTTCATCTGGTGATTTTAGTTGGCCTGGAGATTCAGATCTTAATAGTTTAATCGAAGATGAAACTAATAATGCATCTGTGATTGAGTTTGATTTTGTACCAATATCAAACAAACTAAGTTTCAGGTTCATAATGGCATCTGAAGAATATGATATGGGAAACTATGAGTGTAATTATTCAGATGTTTTTGCCTTTTTACTGACTGATCAAAACGGAGTAACAACTAATTTAGCGGTTTTACCAGAAACTGACATCCCAATAGCTATCACTAATATTCACCTTGCTAATTCTGAATGTGATGCTGCCAATCCTGAATATTTTCATGGTTATACGCCTGTATCCGAACCAGATATTGGTTATGATGGAAGAACTGTGCCTTTTATAGCTCAGGCTAATGTTAATATTGGTGAAACCTATCACATAAAGCTAGCAGTCGCAGATGCCTCAGATGCTTCACTAGACTCTGCGGTATTTCTTGAGGCAGGTAGTTTTGATTTAGGAATAAATCTTGGAGAAGATATTTTAGTTGGCTCTGGAAATGAGGAATGTGTTGGAAATAATATAATTCTTGATACTCAAATTGACGAAACGCTAGAGGAAACAATATATAACTGGTACAAAGACGGAGCTATTTTAGATGATGAAAATTCTTCTACATTAGTTGTTTCTGAAACTGGTACTTACTCTGTAGATGTTATTATTTCAGAAAATTGCACCACTTCTGACGAAATTTTAGTTGAATTCTATATTCCTGAAGAAGTTAACAACCTTCCCACACTAAATTCTTGTGATAATTTTATTGTTGACGGAGATGGTATTTTCGATTTAAATGAACAAAATATTAATATAATTAATCAATTAACTTCCGATCAGTTTACAATTACTTATTATGAGTCAGAAGAAGATGCTATTAGTGATTTAAATGTGATAGATAATCCAGGCTCATATGATAATTCTATTGCATTCTCTCAAATGATTTTTACAAGAATTGTTCCAGATTCCAATCCAACATGCTTCTCTGTAAGTAGTTTTTTAATTGAAACTATCAATCCTCCCGATTTGATAGCACCTACTGCTTTAGAGGAGTGTGATGATGATTATGATGGTATTGTTTCATATTTTGATTTATCACAAAAGACAGACGAAATTTTAAATGGTCAAACAGGAATTGTTGTAACCTATCATGAGACTATTGAGGATGCTGAAAACAATACAAATGGCATTGTTGATCTTTATACAAATACAACAGCAGACAATCAAACTTTACATGTTAGACTAGAGGATAATGAAACTGGTTGTGCTGCTACAACAACCTTAGACCTGACAGTTAATCCTATCCCTGAAATCATCACCCCTCCTGTTCTTGAGGTTTGCGATGCTAATTATGATGGAATAACTACGATTGATTTAAGTTCATTAGATGCTACTATATTAAATGGTCAAACAGGAATTAGTGTTACTTATTATGAAACTCAAGAAGATGCAGAAAATGCCACCAATAGTCTTCCAATAGAATATCAAAATAGTAACCCTAATACGCAAGAACTTATTGTACGTCTAGAAGACGATGTAACTGGATGTTACTCAACCACTACTCAAGGAATAATAGTAAATATTCCTGGTGTAATAGAAGTTACAGACTATGAGCTATGTGATTATACCAACCCAGGAGATCTTACAGAAGTGTTTGACATAACTACTAAAGATGATGAAATTATCAATGGACAGAATGTTAGCTTATCTTATTTTACATCATTCAGTGACTCCCAAGATAATATCAATGCTCTTTCCACTGGAGCACTGACAAATTATTCAAATACTAATTCTGCTAGTGAAACAATATATATAAGATTAGAACAAAACGAAACAGGCTGTCTTAGTTTTGGATCATTTAATGTAACTGTAAATCCATTACCAAATGTTATAGAAAACACTGATCTAGTTCAGTGTGATATTGATAATGTACAAGATGGTATTTCTATTTATAACTTAGAAGAGGCTGCTGAAAATCTTGTTATAGGAGATGATCCTAATAACTACGTGCTTACCTTCCATTTATCTCAAGAAGATCTAGATGCAGGTATAAATGCAATTGAAGATCCTACAGCATATGTGAATCTAACTCCTTTACAAAACATCTATTGTAGAGTAGAAAATATCAATACAACTTGTTACACTACTTCTTACTTCTATTTAGAAACTATTTTCAACCCTATCCCTGAGGATGCAGGATTAATTGTTTGTGATAACAGCGAAGGAAATGGCAATGATTATGACGGGTTGGGGTTATTTACATTAAGTGACGCTGATGAATATGTCTTATCATTAATTGTAGCAAATCCAAATAATGACATAACAGACGCTAGTCAATTATCTATCGCATATTATATAAGTGAAGAAGATGCATTATTAGAATTAAATCAACTACCTAATGAGTATATAAGTGAAGTAGCTAATGCTCAAACAGTATATCTTAGAGTTGAGAGAGATAATGATTGTTTTGGAATCAACTCTATGCTATTAGAAGTACTACCTGTTCCACAGTATAATGAAGTTCCTGATGAAATTTTATGTACAGACACTCCTGGAGTTATAGATGTTGATCTTACAGAATATAATGCTCAAGTATTAGGATCGCAGGATCCCAATTTATACATCGTAAGCTATTACAGTTCTCAGTTAGACGCAGATACAGGATTTAATGTATTGGAAAGCCCTTATACGGTTAATGAACAGCAAACAATCTACGCCCGTGTTGAAGTTGATAATAGTGATCCTTTTACAACGGGTTGTTTTATCTCCAATATAAACTTTACCCTAACCGTTGAGCCAAAGCCTGTTTTTGCAGCACCTACTCCACTGATTGTTTGTGATGATGATGATATCGACGGAATAACTATCATAGATATATCGGTTAAAACAGAAGGAATCATGGCTGGTATTGTAGAAAATGTAGTTACCTATCACGAAACCGAGGAAGATATGCATGCAGGTATAAATGCTATTGAAAATACCACAGCTTATACAAATACTGTTAATCCACAGACTCTTTATGTAAGAATTGAAGACGATATGACTGAAGTAACTGGATGTTACTCAGATACTACTTTAGAGTTGTTTGTTCAAATCCCACCTCCTGTAAGCAATCCTCCTAATCTAGAGTATTGTGATGCAGATGCAGATGGTTTTGGAGTATTTAACCTTACTGACTCAGATACAGCAATTGCTAATGGATTACCAAATTTATTAATCAGCTACCATGAAACACAAGCTGATGCAGAAAACAACCTATTCCCTATCGTTGGAGAATATGATAATATAGTTGCTTATCAACAGACAATATATGTTCGAG
>CABYIO010000008.1 GCA_902519075.1 uncultured Bacteroidota bacterium
CTTGAGATGTTTTACCATTTAAAATTCTGTAAAGCTTTTCAACTAAAATATCTTTAAGTTCTGAGAACTTAATATCATATGAATCTTCCAACAACTTGAGATCTTCTTTATCCTGAATTCTCTTCCTTTTATCTTTAACAGATCTTGCAAACAACTTTTTATCAATTACAACTCCATTTAGAGACGGTGGAGCTTTAAGAGAAGCGTCTTTAACATCTCCTGCCTTATCCCCAAAAATAGCTCTAAGCAGCTTTTCTTCTGGAGTTGGATCACTTTCACCTTTCGGGGTAATTTTACCAATAAGGATGTCACCTGCATTTATTTCAGCTCCAATTCTAATCATACCATTTTCATCAAGATCCTTAGTAGCCTCTTCAGAAACATTTGGAATGTCATTAGTTAATTCTTCATTACCAAGTTTTGTATCTCTAACTTCTAAAGAATATTCGTCAATATGAATCGATGTGAAAACATCATCTCTTACAACCTTTTCAGAAATTACAATAGCATCCTCAAAGTTGTAACCTTTCCAAGGCATAAAAGCAACCTGGATATTTCTTCCCAGGGCTAATTCACCATTGTTAGTTGCATATCCCTCACATAAAACTTGTCCTTTAGAAATTTTATCACCCTTAGATACAATAGATTTTAAGTTTACGCAAGTACCTTGATTGGTCTTTTTGAACTTAGTAAGTTTATATGTAACTTCATTAGATTCAAAACTTGTTAAAACTTCATTTTTGTTTCTATTATATTTAATAGTAATCTCATTTGCATCAACATATTCTACAACACCATCTGATTCAGCATTAATAAGTACTCTAGAATCAGATGCAACCTGCTTTTCTAAACCGGTACCCACTATTGGGGACTGAGGTAACAATAATGGAACTGCTTGACGCATCATATTAGATCCCATTAATGCACGGTTAGCATCATCATGTTCTAAAAAAGGAATTAAAGATGCGGAAATGGAGGCGATCTGATTTGGAGCAACATCAGTGTAATGAACATTTGACGGCTCTGTTAGAGGAAAGTCTCCCTCTTGTCTTGCAATTACCTTTTTATCGAGAATTTTACCTGACTTATCAACACTAATGTTTGATTGTGCAATCAACTTGTTTTCTTCTTCTTCTGCACTAAGGTATAATGGATCTGACTTTAAATCAACGATACCGTCTTTAACCCTTCTATACGGAGTTTCAATGAATCCCATATTATTGATCTTAGCGAAAACTCCTAATGAAGAAATTAATCCAATATTTGGACCTTCTGGTGTTTCAATTGGGCACAATCTACCATAGTGAGTGTAATGAACGTCACGCACTTCAAAACCAGCTCTTTCTCTAGACAGACCACCAGGACCCAATGCAGATAATCTTCTTTTATGAGTTATTTCTGCAAGAGGGTTTGTTTGATCCATAAATTGAGATAACTGATTTGTTCCAAAAAATGAATTAATAACAGATGATAAAGTCTTTGCATTAATTAAGTCAATGGGTGTAAATACCTCGTTATCACGAACATTCATTCTTTCCCTAATGGTCCTTGCCATTCTGGCAAGTCCAACACCAAATTGAGATGATAATTGTTCACCAACAGTTCTAACCCTTCTATTTGACAAGTGATCAATATCATCAATCTCAGCTTTTGAATTAATAAGCTCGATTAAATATTTTATTATGGTTATAATATCTTCAGTTGTTAAAACCTGCTTGTCCATTCCAATATCTAAACCAAGTTTTTTATTCATTCTATATCTACCTACATCACCAAGATTATATCTTTGGTCACTGAAAAATAATTTGTCAATAATTCCTCTGGCAGTTTCTTCATCTGGTGGCTCAGCATTTCTGAGCTGTCTGTAAATGTGTTCAACAGCTTCCTTTTCAGAATTTGTAGGATCCTTCTGAAGTGTATTGTGAATAATTGCATATTCACCTTGTTGAGTAATTTCTTTGTGAATTAATATAGTTTTTACACCAGACTCAATTATTTCCTCAACATTATCTTTATCAACTTCCGTATCCCTGTCAAGTACAATTTCATTTCTTTCAATTGATACAACCTCTCCTGTATCCTCGTCAACAAAATCTTCATGCCAAGTATTTAGAACACGAGCTGCTAGTTTTCTTCCGTAATACTTCTTTAGATTAGCTTTAGAAACTTTGATCTCTTCTGCTAAATCAAATATTTCTAAAATATCTTTATCTCTTTCATAGCCTATAGCTCTGAATAATGTTGTAACTGGTAACTTCTTTTTTCTGTCAATGTATGCATACATCACACTATTTATATCAGTGGCGAATTCAATCCATGACCCTTTAAAAGGAATTACACGCGCAGAATACAATTTTGTTCCATTTGCATGAAAGGATTGACCAAAAAATACACCAGGAGATCTGTGTAGCTGTGAAACAACAACTCTCTCAGCGCCATTAATGCAGAAAGTTCCACTTGGCGTCATGTAAGGAATAGTTCCAAGATATACATCCTGAACAATTGTTTCAAAATCTTCGTGTTCAGGATCTGTACAATAAAGCTTTAATCTAGCTTTTAGCGGGACACTGTAGGTTAATCCTCTTTCAATACATTCCTGAATGGAGTATCTAGGAGGATCAACAAAATAATCTAAGAATTCTAACACAAACTGATTACGAGCATCAGTAATTGGAAAGTTATCCTGAAATGTGTTGTATAAACCCTCTTCTCCACGTTCATCTGATTTAGTTTCTAATTGAAAGAAATCTTTAAAAGATTTAATTTGAATATCCAAAAAATCCGGATACGCACTAGCGTTTTTAATTGAAGAAAAATTTATTCTTTCAGCTAATTTCGTTGACATATAGTTTTTGTTTTAAAAAATGAATAATGAAAAATCGTTTAAGTACACCAAAAGGCATAGTCATAAATACTAATCTATAACTATACCTTAATTTGATTAAAATTGAACTTATTTAAGTTCAACCTCAGCTCCAGCCTCTTCTAAGGATTTTTTGAATCCTTCAGCTTCGTCTTTGCTTACTCCTTCTTTGATTGTCTTTGGTGCGCCATCAACAAGCTCTTTAGCATCCTTTAGACCTAAACCTGTTAACTCTTTTACCAATTTTACAACTGCAAGTTTAGATCCACCTGCTGCTGTAAGAACTACATCAAATTCTGATTTTTCCTCACCTGCATCTCCAGCTGCTCCACCACCTGCTGCTGCAGGAGATGCAACTGCCGTTGCGGCTGGCTCAATACCATATTCATTTTTTAAAATATCAGCTAGTTCACTTACCTCTTTAACCGATAAATTTACTAACTGTTCTGCGAAAGTTTTTAAATCTGCCATTTTTCTGTTTTTATTTTACTTTATTATTATATTTTACTATTTGTTTGATAATGTTTGAAGAATTCCTGAAAGCCTTCCTCCACTTGATGAAAGTGCAGAAACTAGATTCTTGGCTGGTGACTGTAGTAACATTATTATATCCCCAATTAATTCTTCTTTAGACTTAATCGCAAATAATGTTTCTATTTGGTCATCACCAATATAGACATCTTCTTCAATCATAGCACCTTTCAGTATTGGTCTTTCAGATTTTTTTCTAAAATTCTTAATAACCTTAGCAGGTGCACTACTAACTTCAGCAATCATAACTGAAGTATTTCCTTTAAGCGTCTCTTTTAATTCACCAAAATCTTTTTCAGAACCATCCATTGCTTTTTCAAGCAATGTATTTTTAACAACTGATAATTTCACACCAGCTTTAAAACACATTCTTCTTAGATTTGATGTCTCAAGAGCGTTTAAACCCGAAATATCTGCCAAATAAATATTTTGATTTGACTTTAATACTTCAAGTATTTCATTAATCGCTACTGATTTTTCTTCTCTAGTCATAATTACAATTATATTTTAGGGTCAATAGCTAAACTAGGACTCATAGTTGATGAAATAAAAATACTTTTTATGTATGTACCCTTTGATGATGTTGGCTTAAGCTTTATTAATGTTTGAATTAATTCACTTGCATTACCCACAATTTTATCAGGTGAAAAAGAAACTTTACCGATTGGAGCATGAATAATACCTGCTTTGTCAACCTTAAAATCAATTTTTCCAGATTTAACATCAGAAACTGCTTTGGCTACATCCATAGTAACTGTACCAGTTTTTGGATTAGGCATTAAACCTCTAGGTCCTAAAATTCTACCTAATGGACCTAATTTACCCATAACACTTGGCATAGTAACGATAACATCTACATCAGTCCAACCACCTTTAATCTTGTCAATATATTCATCAAGACCAACAAAATCAGCTCCAGCTTTCTTGGCTTCATCTTCTTTATCGGGTGAAACCAAAGCAAGAACTTTCATGTCTTTTCCCGTTCCATTTGGAAGAGAAACTACACCTCTGACCATCTCATTAGCCTTTTTAGGATCAACTCCTAATCTAACGGCTAAATCAACAGATGCATCAAACTTTGTTGTGGTAATATCCTTAAGCAATGAACATGCTTCGTCTAAATTATATAACTTAGTTTTATCAATTTTTGCTTCCGATAATTTTCTATTCTTAGTCAATTTTCCCATTTTGTTTAAATTATTCAGGCGCTTTACCTCCCTTAACATTTATACCCATAGATCTCGCAGTTCCAGCAACCATTTTCATCGCAGATTCAATGGTAAATGCATTTAAATCCACCATTTTGTCTTCAGCGATTGCTTTGACCTGGTCCCACGTTACCTTAGAAACTTTATTAATGTTTGGCTCACCAGATCCTTTTTTAACTCTTGCTGCCTCTAAAAGCTGAACAGCTGCTGGTGGTGTTTTAATAACAAAATCAAATGATTTATCTTTAAAAACTGTTATCACCACAGGTAAAACTTTTCCTGGTTTGTCCTGAGTTCTAGCATTGAATTGCTTACAAAAATCCATTATATTTACACCGGCAGCTCCTAGTGCAGGACCTACTGGCGGGGATGGGTTTGCAGCGCCTCCTCTTACTTGTAACTTAAGAACTTTATCTATTTCTTTTGCCATATTACTAATTTAAGTTTCAATGATCCTATTATTGGAAGCTATAGTATCATTTTATATTATGTAACATTTATAACTTTTCAACTTGCATATAGCTAAGTTCTAATGGCGTTTTTCTACCAAAGATTTTAACCATAACCTCAAGTTTTCTTTTTTCTTCATTTATTTTTTCAATTGTTCCATCAAATCCGTTAAATGGTCCGTCAATAACTTTAACATTCTCACCATGAATGAATGGAATTATTATATCCGATTCTTCTTGTAAGGATAACTCGTCAACTTTACCTAACATTCTATTCACTTCACTTTGACGCAATGGAATAGGATCTCCACCTTTTGTCTCACCTAAAAATCCAATAACATTGGTTACAGATTTAATAATGTGTGGAACTTCACCTGATAAATTAGCCTTAATCATTATATATCCCGGAAAATAGGTTTTATCTTTTGTAACCTTTTTACCATTTCTGATTTGAACAACTTTTTCAGAGGGTACAAGAATTTGCTCAATGAAGCTATCCATACCAACTCTGTTAATCTCATTTTCTATATATGTCTTAATCTTGTTTTCTTGACCACTAACAGCCCTAACAACATACCATTTAAAAAGCGAATTTTTATCAGACATAAATTATTTAGCTTATAAGATTAAAAAATTCTTTAATAACTCTACTAAACATAGAGTCTAATCCCCAAATAATCAGTGAAAAAATCACTGAAAATACAGCAACTAAAACTGTTAAATTCAATCCTTCATTAAAACTAGGCCAACTAACATGTGACTTTAGTTCTTCAAAAGATTCTCTAACATATTTAACAATTCCTGTCATATTATATTTTTTTGCACGGGTTGAGAGACTCGAACTCCCGACACCTGGTTTTGGAGACCAGTGCTCTACCAACTGAGCTAAACCCGTAAACATAAGTCAAGGTATTTTGTTTGATAACAAACAAAATACCTTAACATATATATTGGGTTTTTTTTTAGTCTAAAATTTCAGTAACCTGACCAGCACCAACAGTTCTACCACCTTCACGAATAGCAAAACGTAAACCAACATTCATTGCAATTGGCTGTATTAACTCAACTGTAATTGTTAAGTTGTCACCAGGCATAACCATTTCAACTCCAGATGGTAACTCAATTGTTCCAGTTACATCAGTTGTTCTTACATAGAACTGAGGTCTATAGTTATTATGGAATGGAGTGTGACGTCCACCTTCTTCTTTTTTAAGTATATAAACCTCTGCTTTAAACTTTTTATGTGGAGTTACAGATCCTTGTTTACAGATTACCATTCCTCTACTGATATCAGTTTTTTCAATACCTCTTAACAGAATACCTACGTTGTCACCAGCTTCACCTCTATCCAAGATTTTACGGAACATCTCAACACCTGTTACTGTAGAAGTTAATTTTTCTGCACCCATACCAATGATATCAACAGCGTCACCAGTGTTAGCAACACCTGTTTCAATTCTACCAGTTGCTACAGTACCTCTACCCGTAATTGAGAATACATCCTCAATTGGCATTAAAAAGTCTTTATCAACCTCTCTAGTAGGTAATTCAATCCATGAATCAACGTTTTTCATTAATTCTAAAACTGTGTCAACCCACTTTTGCTCACCGTTTAGAGCTCCTAATGCAGAACCAGCTATAACAGGTCCGTTATCACCATCATATTCGTAGAATGTTAATAATTCACGAATCTCCATCTCAACAAGTTCTAAAAGCTCATCATCATCCACCATATCAACTTTGTTCATGAATACAACAATTCTTGGAATACCAACCTGTCTTCCTAGAAGAATGTGCTCACGAGTTTGTGGCATTGGCCCATCAGTAGCAGCAACAACAAGTATTGCTCCGTCCATTTGTGCAGCACCAGTTACCATGTTTTTTACATAGTCGGCGTGACCTGGACAGTCTACATGAGCGTAATGACGATTTTCAGTTGCATACTCAACGTGTGATGTATTGATAGTAATCCCTCTTTCTTTTTCTTCAGGGGCATTATCAATAGTATCAAAATCTCTTTTTTCAGATAAACCAGCATCAGCTAATACTGTTGTAATAGCAGCTGTAAGCGTAGTTTTACCATGATCTACGTGTCCGATAGTACCGATATTTAAATGCGGTTTCGAACGATCAAAATTTTCCTTTGCCATAATATAATATTTTAGTTGCTTTTAAAATGAGCGCAAATATAAATTTTTTATATCTAATTAACCAATTTATTTGTTAATTTTTTTTTGAAGAGGCTAATCTGTAAAAAAAAACAAAGAAATTTAGATCTTTAATTATATAAAAACCAACTACTTATGGTCTTTGAAAAAAATCTGATTTTCGACTGATTCCCAGAGCAAAAGACATGCAATCGAATTGTAAGGTGACCAATTTTTAGTTAGTTTTTCAATTTCACTTTTTCCCACCGACTCTAGGAGATAATTTTTCTTAATGCTATTAATCAGCGCCAAATCCTTAGGAGAAAAAATATCTTTTCTAAATAAATTAAATATCAAAAACATCTGAGCTGTCCACTCACCTACCCCTTTAATTGAAACCAGACAATCAATAACCTCTTTGTCTGACATTTTATTAAAATCAATAGTTTTTGAATAAAAAAAATAAAAAACATTTTTAATATACTCTGCTTTTCGGAAAGAAATACCTATAGATTGAAGCTCAGATTTTGACATATTCATTATTTCAGATTCAGATTTTTTATCAACTATTTTTGAAAATCTCTTCTTGATTGTTATGGCTGCTTTAAAACTTATTTGTTGTTCAATTATAAGATTTGCAATGGAAAGGGCATAATTTGAATTATATCTGTTACCCCAAACAATTTTATTCCTAAACTTATCGATAAGATAGGACATAACTTTGTCATTTGACAAATGATTGTATGCCAATTTAATTGTACTTTTCATCTAAATATTAATAATTTTCTTCAGCTAGTTTGTAGATCCTAAGAATGATTAAACCAAAAACTACTCCAAGAATTAATAATAAAATACTGTAAAGTCCTTCTGCGCCAAAAGAAAGTCTCAGTAAAATTGTTGAAATAATAAACCCTGTATTTCTTATTAATTGAGAATATCTCTCAGTATACTGGAAGGAAATCAATAATATAAATACATCAACTAAGATAAGAATTGTAAAAAAGTCTATAAAGAAAACACCATTTAAATTTTCATTGTAAGATTCTGATATAAACACTTGAACTACCCACTCATAAAAGTTAACAAAACATAGAATCAAAAGAGTAGGAACTAACAAAATTGACATAAGCTTCTTGTAATTAATAAACTTATTTAAATTTTTATTTGATTTACGTTTAGGAGTATTAATCCATGTTTTTTTAAATAGATATATCAGATAAAAGATAACTATTACGGCCAGCAAATCATATAGTAACTGCAAATTGTTAGCATTCAGAATAGTTGAACTATCTAAACTGATTTCTGGAATATCTTTAAATATTTTTCTAATCAGGACTAGAGAAATAATTTCATATTCTTTTGCCACTGATGTAGTAAAAGATCTTGGCAGATAATATATTAATAAAAACGCCTCATAAACTAGTATAAAGGTGAACGGTGTATAGAGGGCTGATATAGGGTTGCTTGATAAATTTGTTTTAGATGAGAATATATCTATACCATAATAGTTCTCAAAAAATATTAAAATCAGATGAACTATAAAACCACCAACCGCAAGAAACATAATGTTTTTCTCAAATAGCTCAACATTTTTCTGAGAGAAAACATTAGAATGTAAAGTTTCAATTCTATTCATAACCAGACAATTACAATATTTATGCCGTTATGAATAGAATTAAACTTAAATTATTATATCTATAGTACTGGTACTCCGTTAGAAATAGTAGAAATTGGAGCTACCATGTAAATATCCTTTTTGTAGACATTAGTGTTGCTATCACCTTCAAAACCAGTCCAAAGTTCAGATAGTAAATAATCATCAATTGCTGATCTAGATGTAAAATAATAAACACCGCCATATATATTACCGTCTGTACTATTAATCATAGTCTTACCAATCATACCAGGGAAATTTTCATTGCTGAAAACCGGAGCATATTCTTTCACTTGACTTGATATTTCTTCATCAGTTGGATTAACCTCATTAGTATAATTTACAACAAGGATGTGAAGTCCGGATGCATCATCTGGATTAGAGGATGTTTTTCTCATGGAATGATTTCCATTTGCTAATTCAGTACCATCAAATGTTTTGAAAACATCAGTTTTGAAGTTAACTAAATTTGGATGTGCGACCACACCTTTCCATAATTCTGATTCTAAATAAACATCAACATCTTTCTGATTTGAGAAATAATATACACCTCCAAAGATTTCCGTCTCTAAATTTCCTATGAATGATTTTCCAAGTAGACCTGGTACATTTTCAGATGTAAAGCTTGGAGCAACAGCACTACCCAATTCAGCATGCTCTTCTAAAGTCATATTTTCAAGCTGATAATTTACGATTAATACCGTTTCATCTGCATAAATTGAGGTTTGGTCATTAGTATTTGAGTTTTTACAACCCATTAGCATGATAAAACAGGAGAATATTAAAAATTTTTTCATTGATTTTAATTTTAAATAATTATTGATAGTTCAATTTAAACTGAATTTATTAAATAACAAAGTGAGTTTAAAAAATTAAGATAAATATTTTTAAAGTGGCACATGATTTGTTATTTGACAAGAAAAATAGTTAAATGAAAAATCTAATCATTATCGGTCATCCTTACAAGAAATCATTTTGTTATAATGGAATATTTAAAACAATTTTTAATGAGATAAATAAGTCTGGCCAAGAGTTAGAGGTGATTGATTTATATAGAGATAGTTTTTCTAGACCTCGAACAAAACTGATAGATAAGTATAAAAACTTAGTGCTTTGGAGTGAAAGAATATATATTATTTCACCTGTATGGTGGTTTAGGTTAACTCCAAGAATGGAAGTTTTCTTCGATGAAGTACTTACTCCGGGTTTCGCATATAAGTTTGTAAATATAACGAAGACATATGCCTATCCAAAACCATTTTTAAAAGATAAAAAAGTACGTACTTATATTACTCACGGAGCACCAGCTTTGCCTGTTAAAACCCTTTATTTTAATTCAGTCAAATTAAGATTGGTAATGGGTGTTTATTCTTTTGTTTTTGGATGGAAACTATCACTTTGGTTTAAAACAAAACAATTTTGGTCAGTTCCTTTTGTAAGTGATAAAAAAAGAAAAAAATATTTAGGAGTGGTATTAAATGATATTAGAAATGATCTTAGAACTAAGAATGTTTTTAATCATAAACCAGCTTTACAAAATAGCTAAATATGTTAAAGAGATTCAACACAAATGATTATTTAATCAGAATTCCCCTGTTTATTATTTTTTTCTGGTTTGGAATTTTAAAAGTACTTGATGTTTCACCAGCAACTGAATTAATAATTGATACTGTTTTTTGGATGCCGTTTTTATCTGCTAAAACATGGTCAATTGTTATAGGATATTGGGAAATGGCAATCGGGATATGTTTTTTAAATAAAAAAACAACTCTTGCAGCCGTTGTATTGATGTTTTTACAAATGACAGGAACTTTTTTACCATTAGTAATTTTACCAGAAATCACCTTTCAAGACGGAAACCCTTTGCTTCCAACTCTTGAGGGTCAATACATCATAAAAAATATAATAATAATTACTGCTGCTCTTATAATTGGCAGAAGTTATCTTAAAATTAAATTAAAATGAAAAAAATAATTGAAGTTTATTACCCCATAATTTTAGCATTTATATGTCTTATATATTCTGTAGGGCTTGGATTATCAGGAAATTCAGCCGAAGCTCAATATACCGCTCATTGGCCTGGAACAATTTTACTTTTTGCTATTGCAATTAGACAAAGAAGAAGAGACTATAATTCAAAAAAATAAGATATGTTAAGCCCATTAATGTTTATAATTGGATTTATAATTTTCCTGCTTTACATGTCTGGATTGTTATGGATGATAAAATCATCTCATGATGATCAAAGAAGAAGAAGAGAAAGGGATGAAAAGCTAAATCAATCAGATGAGAATGACTATGATGGAGGAGGAAATTGGGGTAGATTTGAAAACGAATAAGAGCCAATGCCGAGAATTGAACTCGGGACCTCTTCCTTACCAAAGAAGATATAAGGATATAAATCAAAATATTTTAAAGGAAAAGGTCAGCTGATTAATTTATTATATTGGTTTAGTTGCATCCTATATAATCCGAACAATTGGAAAAGTTAGGTTTTGGTAAATCCCAACTGTCTGTGGATGAGCAAAAATCATAACAAGAGGTTACATTACCAACATTCCAACTACTCAAATCTTGATTAAACTGAAAAGCATTGCGAAACATATGCGTCATATTTGTAACATTCCCCACGTCCCAAGCGCTTAAATCCTGATTAAAAGATTCTAAATGAGTAAACAAAAATGACATATTTGTAACATTTCCCACATCCCAAGATGAAATATTTTGATTAAATTCATCTTGGGGTGTGTTCAACCAAAGGCCGTGCATATTTACAATCAGTGAAGTACACACTCTTGTTAAATCATCTCCATTTTCAATCATTGTTGATAAAGTTTCCCCATCAACAATGGTATATGTTACTCCATCTATTTCTCCTGAATCACCAGCAACAGCCCAATCTCTTGCTTTGATTGTAACTCCGTTCGCATCTAAATATAGAGGGTTACTGTCATCACTTGAGTCTGAACTACAAGTAAAGACAAGCGGAATAAATAGTAATAGTATTAGCTTTTTCATTCGAGAAAAGTACAAAAAAAAACAAAATTATATTTATCCTATTTTTATCCTTAACAAAGTAAATGGAAGATTAGAAAACAGCTCTAACAGATGAGCCAATGCCGAGAATTGAACTCGGGACCTCTTCCTTACCAAGGAAGCGCTCTACCACTGAGCTACACCGGCTAGTGATTTTTTGAGCGGGAGACCGGGTTCGAACCGGCGACATTCAGCTTGGAAGGCTGACGCTCTACCAACTGAGCTACTCCCGCATTATTATGTGGGGAGAGCAGGATTCGAACCTGCGAAGGTAAAAACCAACAGATTTACAGTCTGTCCTCGTTGGCCGCTTGAGTATCTCCCCAAATTAAATATTTTAAAGAACTGAGCCGATGGAGGGACTCGAACCCACGACCTGCTGATTACAAATCAGCTGCTCTAGCCAGCTGAGCTACATCGGCTTATACTTTTTTCAAAAAAAAGCCCGCTTTAAGCGGATTGCAAATGTAAATATTTATTTTTTCAATCAAAACAAATTATATTTTTTTTTAATCAGAAAATCAAACAAAAATCAACCCTTGTTACGGGGGTGTGATTTCTTAAAAACTTTTTTGATTTCTTCAATTGATCTATTTGTATAAACCTGTGTGGCGGCAAGGCTTGTGTGGCCCAATAAATCTTTCACCGAATTTAAATCTGCACCATTATTTAAAAGATGAGTAGCAAAGGAATGACGAAGGATATGGGGGCTTTTTTTAAGCTTAGTTGAAAAACTAGAAAAATATTTTTTAGTAATTCTGTAAACCAGATTATCATAAATTTTTTTTCCTTTGGAAGTTAAAAAAAGTGTGTCGTTACTTTTTATATTTTTTAGCTTATTCCTGTATTCCAAATACTTTTTTATTGAGCTTAAACTGGAATCTATAAGCGGAATATATCTCTCTTTATTTCTCTTACCTAAAACTTTTATTCTTCTATTTGAATAATCGATATTTTGAATTTTTAAATCAATTAACTCTTGTCTTCTGATTCCTGTTGTGTATAATAGTTCTAATACAAGATAATCTCTGCATCCTTCAAAAGAGTTTTTAAAATTTTTAGAATTTAAAGTATTTAAAATCTCATTTTCAGAAAATGGTAATTGAATTGTTGATTTTGTTTTTAAAGCTTTATGCTCATTTAAGGGATTTATTTTAATATCTCCTGTCTTTAGTAAAAACTTATAATAACTATTTAGCGAAGATATTTTTCGGTTTATTGAACTATTAGATATTTTGTCAGACACGAGTGATACAATCCATGACCTAATTTGAGAATAATTTACTTTTCTTATACCTTTTTGTTCAAACTTATCAAGGTTGAAATCGTAAAAAGTTTTCAAGTCATTTTTATAAGCAACAATAGTTTTGTCAGAGTACTTTTTCTCTAACAGTAAATAATCAAGAAATGAATTGAATTCCATACCGCAAATAAATATAAATTTATAAATTATTAGTCAGTATGTTTGTGGGTTTGGAGAGATATATTAAATATCTTCTTGGTCTCTAAGTTTTTGTACATGCTGAGCTTTTTGAATCACAGCTCTCCTTTTGATTGAAGGTTTTAAAAATTCTTTTCTGGTTTGTAAAGATCTTTTCGTTCCAGTTTTATCAAACTTTCTTTTGAAACGCTTCAGTGCTCTGTCGATATTTTCTCCTTCTTTAATTGGTATTATTAGCATATTACAAACCTCCTCTCTTTAAAATTTGTTGCAAATATAAACTAAAAATTATCTAACAAAAGATTTTATAGAGAAAAATTAATTTTTTATTGCCTCTAAATATTTTTTTAATTGTTCCTTAACAATTGGGAATAAAAAGTATAAGCCAACCATGTTTGGAAATACCATAGCAAAAATCATCGCGTCTGAGAATGCCCATATTGAATTCATACTTGCAGCAGCTCCAATTACAACAAACATTAAAAACAGGATCTTGTATGTTAAGTCAGCAACATAACCTCTTCCAAATAAAAACTTCCAAGACTGTAATCCATAATATGACCAAGAAATCATAGTGGAAACTGCAAATAATACAACTGCAATAGTAAGAAATATATCGGAGCCAGGAATATATTGGGCAAATGCTTTTTGGGTAATTCCAGCACCCTCATATACAACTCCGTCAATTAAAACTCCACCCATTCCGTCACCTCCGTAAACAAATGCTCCGGTTGAGTTAAATGTAATGATGACTAGTGCCGTCATCGTACAAATAACAACGGTATCAATAAATGGTTCAAGTAAAGCTACTAAACCTTCTGATGCTGCATACTTTGTTTTAACTGCAGAATGTGCGATTGAGGCTGAACCAGCTCCAGCTTCATTAGAAAAGGCAGCTCTCTGAAATCCAACCATTAGAACTCCAATTATTCCACCTACACCTATAGCAGTTGGATTGAAAGCTTCTTTAATTATAAGCGCAATAGCGTCATCAATAAATGAAAAGTTTATAGCTAAAATGTAAATACATGCCAAAATATATAACAGAGCCATAAATGGAACTACTTTTTCGGTGACTGAGGCAATCCTCTTAATTCCTCCAATGATAATTATTCCCACTAATGCCGCAAGAACAACACCAATCATTGCACCTGCAAAAGTAGATTCGTATCCAAATAAATTTTTAATTACAATTGTTGCTTGGTTTGATTGTGCCGCATTACCGCCGCCAAAAGAGCCGCCGATACAGAAAATTGCAAAGAGAGAACCTGCAATTGTTCCTAAAGTCTTAAATCCTTTGGATTTTAGCCCTTTACTTATGTAATACATTGGCCCACCGTAAACAACTCCATCCTCATCAACATCCCTAAAGTATACACCAAGAGTACACTCAACAAATTTCGTTGACATTCCTAATAAACCACAAACAATCATCCAAAAAGTTGCACCAGGCCCACCTAATGCAATTGCTAAAGCTACACCAGCAATATTTCCGTTTCCTACAGTTCCTGATACTGCAGTTGCAAGTGCTTGAAAATGGGAAACTTCACCATCTTTTGAATCTGAATCATTTTTTTCAAGATCATCATACTTACCGCGGACGACATTAATAGCAGTCCAAAAATATTTCAAATTTGGAAACCCAAAATATATGGTAAAAAATAATGCACTACCAACAAGTAAATATATTACAAAAGGATAGTCTCCGATTGGATAAAAAACATATTTGCTAAAGAAATCTGAAATTGGTTGAAAAGCTTCATCAATTCTCTGATCCAACCCTTTTTCTTGAGCCATCACATTAAAGGAACTTAATAGTAATAATAGCGATAAAATATATTTTTTCATGGTGTGTTTTTGAATGAAGTTTACAAGATGAGAAAAAAAATAGATTTTTGAAAATTAATTTACATGTAACCCATTTTAGTCATCCAATCGTCATTATATATTTTTTTTAAATATCGACTTCCGTGATCATGGAACAGAACAACAACTAAATCATCGGGTTTAAAATTTTCTTTTAACTGCAAGACTCCTTTAATCGCCGCACCAGCCGAATTTCCCAAAAACATACCTTCTTGTTTTAACAATTCTCTGCAGAAAATAGCAGCGTCTTTGTCTGTTACTTTTGTGAAGCCGTCAATAATATCAAAGTTGATATTTTCAGGTATCATATCTTCTCCGATTCCCTCAGTTACATAAGGATATATTTCACTTTTATCGAATACACCTGTTTCATGAAATTTTTTTAAAACAGAACCATATGCATCTACTCCCCATATTTTAATATTTGGGTTTTGCTCTTTTAAAAATTTACCAACACCTGAAATAGTTCCACCAGTTCCTACCCCAACTACAAAATGCGTAACCTTTCCGTTTGTTTGATCCCAAATCTCTGGTCCTGTGGATTCGTAATGAGTCATTGTATTACTTGGATTATCATATTGATTTACATACCAAGAATTTTTAGTTTCTTCTGATAATTTTTTAGAAACAGAGTAATATGATCTATCATCATCAGGTTCTACATTAGTAGGGCATACTACAACTTCAGCTCCAAAGGCTTTTAATATGTCTATTTTTTCTTGTGATTGCTTGTCACTGGTTACAAAAATACATCTATATCCTCTAGCTATAGCTGCTATGGCCAATCCCATTCCAGTATTTCCTGACGTGCCTTCGATTATTGTTCCCCCAGGCTTTAAATATCCTTTTTCCTCTGCATCTAAAACCATATTTAATCCAATCCTGTCTTTTACGGAGTTTCCAGGATTAAAAGTTTCATATTTAGCCCATACTTTACAGGGCACATCCTTGGTTATATTATTTAATATTACCATTGGCGTATTCCCTATTGATTCAGTTAAATTTTTGAAGTAAGCCATTGCAATTTGCAAATATAATTTAATGTGCCATATAATCAGGCTATTTAATTAAATTTAATTGAATCTTTAGGATTAACCTTTGAAACTAATATACTAGGGGCAAAAATTGAAATTACACATAAGAAAAAAACAATTATGTTTAGGCTAATTATATGATATAATTCGATAGATACTGGAACACTTTCAACATAATAAATTTTTGGATCTAATGAGATGATTTTATATTTATGCTGTATAAATAGAATTAATAGTCCGATTAGATTTCCAATTAATATTCCAATAAAAATCAGATAAGAAGATGTGTAAATAAAAAATTTCTGAAGAGATTTATTACAAACGCCTAAAGCCTTCAAAATTCCAATCATATTTGTTCTTTCAAGAATCAAAACCAATAAAACTGAAATTATATTTACCGATGCAACTAATATCATAATAAATATAATTGCATAAATATTTTTATCAAAAAGCTCTATCCATTCATATATCGAATAGTATTTTTCCTTTACAGTTACCACATCAAAATCCGAAGGAGAATTTAAATATATAGATTGACTAATCGATTCCAAATATCTCTGGTCATTTAATTGAATTTCTAGAGAACTAATCTGATTTTCCTCCCATTTTGAAATTCTTCTAATCTGTTTAATATCCCCAAAAATAAATTTTGAATCTAGCTCCTCGAAACCTGAGTCATAAATCCCCACAACTACCAATTTTATTATTGAAGGATTTGAATTATCAGACTTTGAAAATAACATTTGGAAACTTTCATCTACTTTCAAATTAAGTTTATCTGCAAGTATTTTTGAAATTAGAACATCATTAGAAAAATTATCTGAAAACAATGGAATGTTTCCTTTAATAACATATTTTTTAATTCTACTAAAATCATAATTCTTGTCAAGTCCTTTAAAATATAATCCATCAAAGTCTTGAGTTGTTCTAACAATTCCAAATTTTGAAATAATCCTTTCGATATTTTTTACTTCTGGAATAGACTTTAAATAATCTATAAAATTTAATTCTGGAGAAATTGGATTTATAGAACTTTCGTTGATTGTATTATTGAAACTTTGAATTGTAATATGACTTTCGAAAGATGAAATTTTATCCTTAATTTCTTTTTGCATTCCATAACCAACACCAACAGAAATTATCATTACAATCATTCCAATAGCAATTGCAATTACTCCAATTTTTATAATTGGAGCTGAAATACTATTTTTATGTGGTCTAGCACTTAAAATTCTTTTTGATAAAAAATGTTCAAAATTCAAAATTCAGTTCTGTTTATAATTTTAGTAATTAATGTTAGTCTCGTAGTCTATCCAAATAACAAAACTACTAAGGATAAATCTAATGTTATTGTTGGTGCTAACCAAATATCAAAATATGAAAATCTATTACATAACAGAAGAATTGGAGTTGTAGCTAACCACACCTCGGTTATTTTTAGAAAAGATTTAGGTTATACCCACCTTGTTGACTCTCTGATTAAATTAGACTTTGATGTAATAAAAATTTTTGCTCCTGAACATGGTTTTAGAGGAACTCAGCCAAATGGTGCTAATATTGATGATGAAATTGATATTAAAACTGGCTTAAAAATCATTTCATTACATGGTAAAAATAGAAAATATGGTGAAATTGATGATGGAGATCTTAAAGACATAGATATTTTAATTTTTGATATTCAGGATGTGGGTGTTAGATTCTATACTCACATATCTACATTACATTATGTTATGGAAGCTTCAGCAAGAAATGATATTCCATTGATTATTCTGGATAGGCCAAACCCAAATGCTCATTATGTAGATGGTCCGGTTTTAGAATTAGAAAATAAAAGTTTTGTAGGAATGCACGAGGTTCCCATTGTATATGGGTTAACAATCGGCGAGTATGCAAATATGATAAATAATGAAGGATGGCTAGAAAATGAAATAAAATCAAATTTAATTCTCATCAAACTTGAAAATTATGATAGAAATAAAGAATATGATTTACCAATTATTCCTTCACCGAATTTACCAAACCAAAAATCTATAAATTTATATCCTTCACTTTGTTTATTCGAAGGCACAAATGTGAGTGCTGGAAGAGGAACAGACTTACAATTTCAAATTTATGGAAGCCCTTTTTTAGATAAAAATAAAAATGAATATAAATTTACTCCAGTGAAAAACAAAGGGTCAAAATACCCAAAACATGAAAATAAGCTATGCTTTGGAAAGATTTTGACTAATAATGAAAGACTGCATAAATTTAATTTATCTTTTATTTTAGAAGCATACACTGACACTTCTAATAAAAAAGATTTTTTTAATAATTATTTTATTAAGCTTGCTGGAACTAAAGACTTGCAAGATCAAATTATTATAGGAAAAGATAATTCTGAAATTGTTGAATCATGGCAAAAAAGGTTGAATATTTACAAGACTATGAGAATGAAATACTTAATTTATAATTGAAATTTTAATGAAGAAAAAAGTTTTAGAATACAAAAATGTTGAAATTAAATTAGACTCTGATTTAAAAATATTGGGATTGACATTAATTGTAAATGAAGGGGAATTTGTTTTTTTAGTTGGAAAGACTGGTTCAGGAAAATCAAGCATTTTGAAATCAATGTATTCAGAAAATAAAATTTTAAACGGTGAAGCTAAAATTTCAGACACAAATCTTAAAACCATTAGTGAAAATAGTATTCCTTTTCTTAGAAGAAAAATTGGAGTTATATTTCAAGATTTTCAGCTTTTGAAAGATCGAAATGTATATAAAAATTTAGAATTTGTTTTAAATGCAACTGGATGGAGTAAACAAAATGAAAAAAAAGACAGGATTGAATCTTGTTTACAAAAAGTCCATATTTCAGATTTATCAAACAAGTATCCAAGTCAACTTTCTGGAGGTCAAAAACAAAAGGTTGCAATTGCAAGATCTTTACTAAACCAACCTGAGATAATTATTGCTGATGAACCTACAGGAAATTTAGATCCAAAAAGTAGTATTGAAATAATGAATGTTTTAGAAGAAATTAATCAAAATGGCAATACTATAGTTATGGCCACACATGATTTCAGTCTTCTAAATAAATTCAAGGGAAGAATTTTAAGATGTAAGGACGGAAAAATTGACGAAATCCATCAAAAAGACCTAAATATTGAAACCGTTTACGAATGATATCTATTTTAATTCCATGTTTTGATTATAATGCGTATCCACTTGTTAGTATTTTAGAAAAACAAGCACTTATGCTGAAAATAGATTTTGAGATTATCTGTATTGATGATGGATCATTCTCATCTAAGAATGATGTAAATCAAAAAATAAACCTTCTAACTAATTCAAAGTTTATTGAATCAAAAAAAAATATTGGAAGGATCAAAAACAGATTATTACTTGCAGAAAAATCTCAATATGAATGGTTAATATTTCTTGATGTTGACACTTTACCAAATGAAGATAATTTCTTGAAAAATTATATCGATCAGATGAATAAAGGGATGATGATTATCGGCGGTTGCATATACAAAGAACCAGAAAATGAAAATTTTAGTTTAAGATATAAATTTGGTAAGCTCAGAGAGGAAATTAACAGTAATATTAGAAATAAAAATCCATACAAGTATATTTCATCTTGTAATTTTATGTGTCATAGGAATGTGTTAATTGATGTTTTATCTTCAATTAAAACCATCAGTTATGGAAATGACTATATTTTTGGATCGTTGATTAAAAAAATGGGAATTGATGTAAACCATATTGATAACCCAGTTTTAATAGATAATATTGATGAAAATCAAATTTTTATAAAAAAAACACATCATGCACTGGATAATCTTATTAGCTCATACAATAACAAAATAATTAAAAAACACAGTATTTCTATATTGAAGGCATATATGATTTTAGACAATCTACTATTGAAGAATGTCTTTGTTAAAATAACTGATTTGTATAAGAATTTACTTAAGAGAAATTTATACAGAAAAGATCCTAATTTGTTTTTGTTTGATCTGTATAGATTAAATTATTTGTGTAAAATCAAATAAGCTTAAATTGCTTAAACTGATCATAATCACGAAAATAATCAGACTCGTCAAAATTATCGGATGCCAAAACCATACAAATTGCACCCGACGAAAAGTTATCCATTTCCCTCCAAATACCCTCAGGAATCAATAAGCCTTTATCAGGTTTATTTAACATAACTTTTTTTCTTTTTTTTCCATCATCTAATAGAACTTCAAAACTTCCACTAAGTGGAATCATTAATTGTATTAATTTTTTATGAGCATGACCTCCTCTATATGAATCACTTGGTACATCATATAAATAGTAAACTCTTTTGATCGAAAATGGGATAACATCTTTTTCGATAACCGAAAGCTTACCTCTTCCTTTTGGGTCTACTATTTTAGGGATATCAATTAAGACTACATCATCAATTTTAGTTTTCATAATGATTTAAATTTTTTAATTCCATCTAACCCAACCGTAAATTTATTAAAAACTTGTTTCCATCTGATCATATTTTTTTTCTTTAATAAATAAATATGATGTACCAGCTTAAGGTATGATAAATATCCATAAAACTTATAAAAAATTGCAGCCCTAGCAAAAATATTTTTGTCTTTGAATGCTAGCTTTCCTGAGCTAATAGATTTATGTTGTAATATTATTTTTGGGTAAAATAATACAGTCAGGTTTTTTTGAATACAATTTCTCAAAAAAATATATTCTTCTCCTGTGTTAAAAGTAGCTCCTAGACCAAATAAAGCATCAAATTGTATATTATTTTTTATTATTGATTCCCTTTTAAATGCAATTACAACTGAGTTTACCGATCTTATACTTCTATAATTATGCTTAATAATATTTGGATATTTTTTAAAATGTTTTCCGCTTTCATCAACCATCATAAAAGTAATTACATCTGAATTCAAGTTTTCTTCAAATGCATCTTCAATAATTTCGTAAAATCCCTTTTTATAAATGATATCATCATCAGCTAACAAACAGTATTTTTTTGAAGAATTTTTGATTGCCAAATTTCTACTTTTTGAAAGCCCTTTTGTATATGAATTAATTATTCTAATATTTTTTTTATCCGAACCAGTTATTTTACCTGATTGATTGACTATGACAATTGGAAAATTATGCTGATTATTTTCAAAAAAAATATTTTCAATAAAATCTAAATTGTTTTTTTTCGTTGTAGAAATTAATATCTCTAAATTATGTTTTTTGTCGGTTGGAATCGGCATTAAAAATATATATTTGAAACAAGTGATAACAATATAATGAAAATCCTACTTATTGGTGAATACAGCAATCTTCACAATTCTTTGAAGCAAGGTTTAGTAAAGAACGGACACAATGTCGTTTTATTGGGTAATGGTGATGGCTTTAAAAATTATGATGCAGATATTCTTATTAAATCTTCATTTTTTGAAAAAAAATTTTTAAAAATAATTGCTAAAATAGTAGATAGACTTACTGGAATTAGCTTAAATGAAATTGAACTTTTTATTAAGTCATTATTTAAAGTCAGGGTACTTAAAGGATTTGATGTAGTTCAGCTAATTAATGAAAGAGCTTTTAAAACTTCTCCGTGGATGGAAAAAATTCTTTTAAAAAAATTAATTAAGAATAACCAAAAGATTTTTTTATTGGCGTGCGGAGTTGACAATAAGAGTCTTATATATGCAAATGAAAAAAAATTTAGATATTCAATTCTAACTCCATATTTTGAAAATTCATCTCTAAAAAAAGAATACAAACAAACTTTAAAGTATTTAAGCCCTAGTTATTCGAGACTTAGTGAATATGTAAAAAATATTGTCAGTGGAATTATAAGTTCAGATTTAGATTATCATATTCCATATAGGGGAGCCGAAAAATATTTAGGAATGATACCTAATCCAATTAATATTGATAAATTAAAAAAGCCCTATTTAATAAAAAGAAATAAAATTCACATTTTGCATCCAATTAATTCTAAAAATAAAATAAAAAAAGGGAATGAAATTTTTGAAAAATCTCTATCAATAATTGAAAAAAAATATTCGAATAAAATTAAGGTTATAAGAACTATTGATAATTCTTATTCATCACATATTAAAAAAGTTGAGGATTGTGATATTCTTCTTGATCAAGTATATGCTTATGATCAGGGTTACAATGCCTTAGAGGCTATGGCTTTAGGCAAAGTTGTATTTACTGGTGCAGAGATTGAATGGGCTGAATATTACAAATTAGAGGAAGATTCGGTTGCCATAAATGCTTTGCCAGATGTTTCTAAAATTACAGACAAATTATCATGGCTAATAGAAAATCCAATACATTTGGAAAATATTTCTAAAAATGCAAGGAAGTTTATCGAAGACAATCATAATTATAAAAATATTGCATTAAAATACATTGCTAATTGGGAAAAATAAAACAACATTTTAAACCAAATTTTTTCATTCCTGGAGCTGCAAAATCAGGAACCACCAGCCTACATGAATTATTAGACACTCACCCCGACATTTCAATGTCAAAAGAAAAGGAGCCAGTTTATTGGAACAATAAGTTATTTAATGAATTTGAAAATTTAGAAATTTCAAGATATTTAAATCTGTTTGAACAAAAAGTGAAAATTAAAGGAGAATCTACAACATCATATATGTATTATGACAACTTCATTAAAAATGTAAAAGATAATTTTCACCAACCACCAAAATTTATTTTTATTCTAAGAAATCCTATTGATAGGTTTATCTCACATTACAATTGGTTAAAAGGTCTGGGGAAAGAAAAAAGAAGAATTGATAAAATAATCGAAGAAGAAAGATGTTTAGATTTTAAAGAATATAATGACTACCCTAAACAATATTATCAATTTGGATTATATTATAAATGGATTTCAAGGTTTATAGAAAATTTTGGAAAAGAAAATATAAAAATAGTGACATTTGAAAAACTAATCTCTGAAAGATTAAATATCTTAAATTCTTGCTATGAATTTTTAGGCGTGAGTAAGATGGATAGTGTGAATTTTATCAAATCAAATAAAACTAATAAAGTTATTTTTCCAAGCATGTATCATTTTTTAAGAAAATCTTCAATCGGGAAAATGAAATATAAAAGTATTAGCAAGTATTTTGTTCCGAAAAAAATCAGAACGAAAATCAAAAGTCTAATGAAAATTGCTATTAAAAATTGGATTAGTATTGAATCAAAAAAAGAAATACTGTCGGATAAGCAAAGAAAAAATTTGAGAGATAAATATTTTGAAGATGTGATGTCATTAAAAAATAAATTAAATTATGATTTTTCCGAATGGGAAGATTTTAAAAATTAGTCAATGAATTTTATTAAAACTTCATTTTTATCGGGTTTAAGTACAGCAATTAGCTTATTAGCAAGGCTAATATCTACAAAGATTGTTGCTGTTTACTTGGGTACGAATGGTATGTTTTTGATGGGGCAACTAAAAGATTTTTTAAGATTAGGAAATACAATTGGTTCATTTGGAATTGAAAATGGAATTGTCAAATATGTTTCTGAATATGAAAATGAAAAAACTAAACTTAGTAATATTATTGGAACAAGTTTTAAAATTAATTTCACAAGTGCATTAATTTTTTCAGGTTTAATTATAATATTTAAAAATCAAATTGCTGATTTTCTTCAAATTAATTTTAGTGAAAATTTTTACTTTTTAATTTTGATTTTTTCAATAATATCAGCTTCTATACACACTTGTTTCTTATCAATATATAATGGTCTTAATAAAATTAAACTCTATGTATTGGTTAATATTTTTTCAAATATAGTATCTGCTATAATTCTTGTATTTCTGGTTTTAGAAATGGAAATAATTGGCGCCTTTTATGCCCTAGCGATTAATCAGATATTTTCACTTTTAATAAATGTTATATTCTTTTTTATTTATAAACCATTTGAAATAAGATGGGTTTTTAAAAAATTTATTTACGATAATTTGAAGAAATTATCAAGTTTTTCGATAATGGCTGTCATTGGTCCAACATGTTTAATAATCTCAACATTTATAGTTAGAGATTTTATATTTGCTGAATTTGGATCTGATTATGCAGGGTCTTGGGAGGCAATGTGGAGAATCTCAGCAATATATCTTTTATTTTTAATAACAACTTTTAAATTTTATTTGATACCTACTTTTTCCAAATTAAACGATAGTGACTTAAAAAAAGAGGTTTTTAAAATTTGGAAAATAGTAATCCCAATTATTATAATTATCACTGCTGGTGTTTATATTACAAAAGACCTAATCATAAATATTTTATTATCAGAAGAATTTATGTTAATTAATGTCATAATTTTCTTTCACCTACTTGGAGATATAATTAAAATAAATTGTTGGGTTTTGGGAAATATAATGATTTCTAAAGCTGACACTAAAAGTTTTATATTTTTTCAAATTGAATGGTCAGTTATATTTGTAATATTAACATATTTATTTATTGGAAAATACGGCTTTGTAGGTGTTTCAATTTCCTATTTTATAACATATATAATCCATTTTAGTTTATTAAATCTATATTTCAGGAAGCTGTTATGGATTAACGAAGATTAAAATTGCTAGACCTTAATATATATTTTTCTCTTATATAATTGATATATAATAAAATATATAATAAGTGTATAAAATATTGCCCAACCTAAGGAAACAAGGTTGGGAGATAGACCAAATTCAATTCCATAATCCATCCATAATTCTTGAAAACCTAAAGCACCAAAAAACCTAAATTGAAATAATATCCATAGAATTCCATGTAAAACATATGCAGTAATTGCATTAGAGCCAAAAGCAACACTAAATTTAAGATCAAAATTATAACTTTTATCATCAATAATAAAAATTGAAATAGCTAAAATTACCATTGCTATTCCAGAAGTATACATGACATATGAGCTTGTCCAGATATGTTTGTTAATAGGAAAAACAATATCCCAAAATAAACCAATTGTTAATAAAATGAAGCCTAATAAAATCAAGTTTATAATCTTATTAGAATTATATTTTATTATTTCTCCTGTTATAATTCCTGAAATACAAGTGACTATTGAAGGAATTGTACTAAACAACCCCTCTGGATCCCATGTTGACATATACATTCTTCCAGGCACTATGAAGCTATCAATCCATGCAGCAAAATTAATTCCTGGTTCAATTGTTCCTGCACTATACCCATCAAATGGGATATACATAAGCACAATCCAGTAAGAAATTAAAATGACACAACTTGTAATTATTAATAAAATAAAATTTAGATTAAGATAAATTACTGAAGAAATTAAGTAAACCAAAGCTATCCTCTGTAAAACACCTGAAAAGCGCAAATTATAAAAATCAAAATCAGGATAAAGAGATAAAAATATGCCAAGAAAAAATATGATAATTGACCTTCTAAATATTTTAAAATAGATTTTTTTATCAAAATTGAGTTTGATTTTATGAAATGATAAAGAAATTGATACTCCTACGATAAAAAGAAAGAAAGGAAAAATCAGATCGGTTGGAGTAGCACCATGCCATTCAGCATGTCTCAATGGAGCATAAACATAGGACCAACTTCCAGGTGAATTGACAATAATCATTGCTATTATTGTAATTCCTCTAAAAAAATCTAATGATAATAGCCTTTTCATAAAGTTTTAAATCATTAGATTATTTAACTTATGAAAATTTGAAATATTGATTTCGTAAAAATCATGGGTTAAAGACCTGGCACCATATCCTTCCTTCCAATAATTCAATCCCTTATTTATCTTCATTCCCTGCTGTTCGTGAGAATTACCAAAATCAAAGTACTTATAATTGGATAGATGTTCAGTAATTAGATTGTAAAACAGAAAATCAAGTGATCCAAGAGAATTTTTCTCTGAGTTTGATCCGATGTACTGTACGTGAGCGACATTTTTAGTTAGAAAAACTGTAGTTCCTGCAACTATTTGATCCTCATGATAAACATTGAATTGTTTAATATTATTATTAAAAAACCTTTTAAGTTTTTTTATATCATGCAAACTATGAACTGGATTTACATAGTGTCTATTCAATAATGTTGGTGTCAATATAGAATTCCAAAACTCATCCAAATCATCAGTTTCTTTTATTTCTAATTTATTCTTTTTACCTCTTTTGTATCCTTGAAGTCTATCTTTAGAAATTTTATTTTCATTTTGCATATCTATAACAGAAATAATATCTCTCCTATATATTTTTGCTCCAGTAACAAATGACAAATAATCAAGTTCTCCGTTAAAATTGGAGTTATAAATGGAAGGAATTTGTTTAATGTATAGCTTCTTTATTGACTTTTCGTTAAAATACTTGAGCAAGTAAGTAAACAATTCTAGGTACTTCAAAAATTTAAGGTCACTCTTAACTATAACTCCTCCGTAGCTAAGACCCTCGTGAGAATAAACCTCACCATCACGAATATTACAAGGAAATAATGCGATAAGATCAGAATTATAAAATATTAGCAAAGAATAATCTTCAAACTTTTCAGCATGATAATCCATAAATTCCCTTTTAAATAAAAAAGTTGAGTTTTTAGAAATATCAACAAAATTATTCCAGTCAACTTTATAGCTATCGTTGTAAGTTTTTATGGAAAACATTAATTATAAATTTATTTATCCTTAACAAAATCCTTCATGATAAATACATGTGGAAGAGTCAAGCTTGAAATGATAATAAAAACAAATAATATTAAATTATCACTTGTAAGTAGATCATTGTTAAATTGATATAATAAGAAACCGAAAATTATTGAAAGTATTGTGAACGGTAAAGTTTTTAAATAAAATTTTATAAAATTATCATTTTTAAATTCCTCAAATTCTAGCATTAACATTGGCAATGAATGACAAAAACCAAAATATAATGCAAAAGATGTTAATAAATCTGTATGAAAAAACACCATATAAAGAATTGTAATTTCAGCATATAGAAGGACTTTTCTTTTTATTTCAAAATTTACGATTGACAGCATTAAAATAGCAACAGAAATTAAAAGAAAGAAAACACTGTCAAAAGCTGATAAATCTAAGTTAGCAAATTCAGGAATTATATATAATATCTCTTGTAGCTCCACAATATTATTTAGGAACAAGGACAACAAAATATTTGCACCGACAACAAAATTTAAAAGTTTATTGTCTGTCGGATTGTACCCTATAACTTGGGTTTCCCCAAAATGATAACATGAGATGATTAAAAAAACTAAAAGACCTAAAAATGGAGATATAACCCACAGTGCAATGTTAAAAACAATTAAAGATAAGTATGTTATATAAAATATTAGTTTACTATTAAACTTTCTCGCCTTGGGATTAATAAATGCAATAATATGATCTACAGATCCGTGGGGGATCCCAATTGATAACATAACAATAAGAAATAATAAAATAGAATAAGAACTCTCTAGTCCAAAAAATATGATTGCAAATGCAAGAATTAGTCCTGCAAGTTTTGATTTAACTACGACATTCATTGGTTAGTTTGTTTAAATAAATATAAAAAAAAAAGGTGAGGGTTAAACCTCACCTTTTCTTATTAGTTAATTATTAAGCAAAATTAGCTTCTTGCAGCATGCCATACAGCCATACCAAATCCAATTTTGTTAATAGCATCACCTACGTTGTAAATGATATTCATAGCTCCTTCATCGATAGCTACAAAAGCATACCAACCGTCAGTTCCTGCCATATATCCAATTGGATAAATAGCCCAACCAACAAGAACGAACCATTGTAACATTCTACCAGCCTCTGGAATTTTTCCAGAACCACTAGCAAGGGCGTTACCTACAGCACCTGAAGGACCACCGAAGATAGATAAACATCCAACTTCATAAGCCATCCAGAAGTAAGCAAGACCAGAAACAGCACCCCAAGTTTGAGCGTCTAACATTCCTGTTACACCTGACTCACCGAAATATCCGGCTACTAACATTACAACTGATGCCCAGAATAATTTTCTCATTCCTACACCCGTTAAAAGAGCAAACTCAACTACCATTAGAGGTACAGTAAGAATCCAATCTATATACCTTAATTCAGTTGGAGAAGATCCATCAAGAACCCATTGCTCTCTCATGTAAAAATAATGCACAGCTGCAATACCAGTAATAAGTGCTGCAACAAGCATTGAATCTTTAAATTTCTTGTCAACCTGACCGTGTTGCATTAAGAACCAAACAGTCGCTGCTAACATTGAAACTGAGCCGATAAAGAACGTAAATCCAGTAAAATCTCCTGGAGCTATGCTCGCGGCATCAAAAATAAAATTTAACATTTCCATAATTATATAGTGTTTAATTTGTTATACACCAAAATTACACAAAATATATGCCAAATTGTTAAAAAATTCTTAAAAAATTGAGAACTTTTCAATGTTTGTACCTAAATATTAACTATTTAACAGATAAGAAACTAATTAAAATCAAAAATATGGCATATTTCTTTAACGGTTTTGAAAATATGAAATTTAAGCTAAAATTGATAAAATATGACCTTTTTTAAAAAAATAGACTAAATATAATTTTTAGAAATTATTAACTAAAAACATACCTTCATTTTAAGATAATTAATGATAAATTTGTAAAAAATCTAATTATGGATTTAAAAGTGATACCTAATTTAAAGCATTTAGAATCTGATAATTTCTTTTTGATTGCAGGACCTTGTGCAATTGAAGGTGAAGAGATGGCATTCAAAATTGCTGAAAATTGTATAAAAATATGCGATAAATTAAAAGTCCCCTACATTTTTAAGGGAAGCTTTAAAAAAGCTAACCGAAGTAGAATTGACAGTTTTACTGGTATTGGAGATGAAATAGCATTAAAAATTTTAAAAAAAATTAAAGATCATTTTAATATTCCTGTAATTACAGATATTCATAATGAGATTGATGCAAAGCTTGCGGCTAAATATGTAGATATCCTTCAGATTCCAGCATTCTTGGTTAGACAAACCGATTTACTTGTTGCTGCGGCTAAAACAAAAAAGACTGTTAATCTTAAAAAAGGCCAATTTATGAGTCCTGAAAGTATGCAGTTCGCAGTTAATAAAATTATTGATTCTGGAAATGAAAATATAATGATCACAGATAGAGGAACAATGTTTGGATACCAGGATTTAGTTGTTGACTTCAGAGGAATCCCCATAATGAAATCATATGCAACTACTATATTAGATGTTACGCATTCATTACAGAAACCTAATCAGACCTCAGGTGTCACTGGTGGTTTACCAGAGATGATAGAAACTATTGCGCGTGCTGGGATTGTTAATGACGTTGATGGATTGTTTATTGAAACCCATTTTGACCCAGAAAATGCACTAAGTGACGGTAAGAATATGCTGCCGATTGAAAGTCTAGAAGAAATACTAGGTAGATTAGTTTCCGTTAGAAAAACAATTAACTCCTTTAAATCTTAGAGCTTTAACTTATTGACGATTCCATATTTATCTATTAGATAAACCAAAGCTGTCATAGTCGCAGCTCCTAGTTCAAGTTCTCTTTTGTGAATGGTTTCAAAAACATCATTAGCAGAATGATGATGATCAAAATATCTTTGAGAATCTGGTTTCAATCCACTAAGAACGTTGTAAGGCGTCTTTAAGGGTCCTATATCGGCTCCACTACCTCCTAATTCAAAAAAATGAATTAAATAAGGTTTAAATAATTCTTTCCAACTTTGAATTTGAGCAAAATTACTTTCATCAGTATCAAAATAAAAACCCCTTGGGGTAAATGCACCAGCATCACTTTCTAAAGCGAAGATATGGTTCTCCCCTTTTTTAAAAGCTTCCTCGGCATATTTTTTTCCTCCCCTTAAACCATTTTCTTCATTCATAAACAGCACAACTCTAATAGTTCTTTTTGGTGTAATCCCTGAAACCTTTAATAATCTTAATACATCCATAGATTGAACACATCCTGCCCCATCATCATGTGAGCCATCTCCAATATCCCACGAATCAAGGTGGCCACCAACTAGGATATATTCATCTGGAAATTCAGATCCAGTTATTTCACCTATAACATTATGTGAAAGAACATCGTCCATCTGTTGGCAATTTTGTTTAAAATAGAATTGTATATCGTTGTCCATTTTTAACATAGAACTTAGCAAATCAGCATGTTGAGTACTAATGGCAGCCGAAGGAATTCTATCCTTAACGGGGATTTCACCATAAGTCATACTTCCCGTGTGTGGTAGATCATCAATTTTTAAGTTCATGGACCTGACTATAACCCCAGCTGCGCCATACTCTATAGCATGTACTGCTCCTTCATATCTTTGATTGACACATCCACCATAAGCCTTGAAGGTATCGATTAAAGTAGCATCCATAGGTCTATTATAAAAAACAATTTTTCCTTGTATTTTATCCCTTCCAAGACTTTCAAGCTCCTCGAAACTCTTAACTTCTACTAAGTTTGCTTTAAGTCCAGTAGCAGGGGTAGAAATTGAACCTCCTAAAGCACATATGTTTACTTGAGTTGTATTTCCTGGAGATGTTTCGATATAAGCAAATTCAGGAGCACCTCTAACCCATTTTGGTACCATAACTGGTTGAAGCCAAACCTTATCAAGACCTAAAAGCTCTAATTCTGACTTTGTCCAATTAACTGCTCTTTCCGCATTTAATGAGCCTGACAATCTGCCTCCAATCTGATTAGAAAGGTAATCTAACCACTCATAACTTTTTCCTTGGGTCAAAGAATTAGTATAAATATCTCTAAATACCTTCTCATCGGTTTGCGCAAAAGTGACAACAGATATCAAAAAAATAAATATAAGTCTCATTCTAAATTTTTATAAAATCTTTTACATTTTTTGCAGAGATCTCTTTATCCCCTAGAATAATTAATCTTTCGATTACATTTCTTAATTCCCTAACATTTCCTGACCAATCATATTTTTTCATCAGATCAATTGCTTTGTTAGAAAATTTTTTAGCCTTATTCCCTTGAGAATCAGCAATGTTTTTTGCAAAGTGCTCAATCAAAAGTGGAATATCGTCTTTTCTTGAATTTAGAGGAGGCACATCAATAATAATAACTGCTAATCTGTGATATAAATCTTCTCTAAATTTTCCATTTCCGATTTCCTTTTTTAAATCTTTATTTGTTGCAGCTATTACCCTAACATCAATTTTGATGTCTTTTCCTCCGCCAACTTTTTGTATGCAGTTATCTTGTAAAACTCTTAATACTTTTGCTTGGGCAGATAAACTCATATCTCCAATTTCATCAAGAAAAATTGTACCATTATGAGCTGCCTCAAATTTTCCAACCTTATCTTTTACTGCTCCAGTAAATGAGCCTTTAACATGACCAAATAATTCACTCTCGATCAATTCGCTTGGTATTGCAGCACAATTAACTTCAATTAATGGCTGATGAGCTCTTCTACTGAGATTATGTATTGATTTAGCAACAAGTTCTTTTCCTGAACCATTAGGTCCATTAATCAAAATCTTGGCATCAGTCTCAGCAACTTTATCAATCAAATCTTTTATTTCGTTAATTGCCTTACTTTTACCTATCATTTCAAAATTCTTACTGATTTTTTTTCTCAGTAATTTATTCTCTACAACAAGCTGTTTTCTATCTAACGCATTCCTAACCGTTGTTAACAATCTATTTAAATCTGGAGGTTTGGAAATATAATCAAAAGCTCCTTTTTTCATAGAATCAACAGCTAATTCTAAATCTCCATGACCTGAAATCATGATAATTGGAGTTTCTGGAGTATTTTTCTTAGAATAATCTAGAACCTCCATTCCGTCAACCTTTGGCATTTTTATGTCAGAAATAATTAAGTCATAAGAGTTTTTCTTCACCTGATTAATTGCATCAATACCATTTTCAGCTTCATCAATTTCATGAGATTTATCTTCCTCAGAAAGGATCTTTACTAGAACTCTTCTGATGGCTGGTTCATCTTCGATTATTAAAATTTTAGACATAATTTTAGT
This sequence comes from uncultured Bacteroidota bacterium, assembly GCA_902519075.1. Classification (GTDB taxonomy): domain Bacteria; phylum Bacteroidota; class Bacteroidia; order Flavobacteriales; family Flavobacteriaceae; genus MED-G13. The sequence continues at coordinate 32,250 of CABYIO010000008.1, forward strand.
ATTTAAGCCATTTAATTAACTCTTTATAGGATGGTTTTTTTCCATACATCAATATACCAATTCTATATATTTTAGCAGCAATCCAAATAATTAAAATTACCGTTAAAAATAAAATTAGTAAAGAAACAACCTGCTCAAGAATCGGCACTCCATTAGGAATTCTCATCATCATCACTATGGGCGAAGTGAAAGGAATCATTGAGAATATCACTGAGACAATTCCATCAGGATTTTCTGCAGTGAATATACCTACATATAAAGCAATTATTACAATGAAAGTGATAGGTAACATGAATTGCTGAGCATCAGTTTGATTATCAACAGCTGCTCCAATAGCAGCAAACATTGATGAAAAAAGAAAATAACCACCTATGAAGTAAAATATAAAGGCAATTAATGTGTTTGCCAGAGGTAAATTAAAGAAAGACGATAACATACTAAGTGAAGCATCAGAAATGGCACTACTCTCTGCGGCTAAAATGAACTCATTATTATCATATGTTGAAGTAATACCAAATGTTGTAGATATAAAGAAGCTGAATCCATAGAATAGTACCCCCCAAACAATAAATTGAGTAATCCCAGCCAATGAAGTACCCACAATTTTACCTGATATTAAATAAAATGGCTTAACTGATGAGACTATAACTTCAATTATCCTACTACTCTTTTCTTCAATAACACTTGCCATAATCATTCCACCATAAGCGAAAATCAGCATATATAGCAGAAAAGCTAAAAACATACCAAAAAGAAGGCCAACAAAACTGTCAGATTTGGTAGTTTTTTTCCCCTGAAATGTTTCTTGATATAAACTTACATATACTTTATTGCTATTAATCTTATTAATATCAATATCATTGATTTTATAATTTTTGTTGGTTAAAATATTTTCTAATTGGTTTTCAATATTACCAATAACTGTGAGAGATGGAGTGTCTTCTGAATAAAAAGAAATTGTCTCAGCAATTTCTTTAGGAGATTCAAAATTTTCAATATATAATAAGCCAAAATCAGATTTAGTTTTTGATATCAATTTAGCTTCATCTAAATTAAAATTTTCTAATTTAACATACTTTAGTGATTCAGTTGACTCTAACTTGTCAAAAATATATCCAGAATTGTCAACCACAGAAATGTTATTTACTCCATCATTATTAACACTTGCAAACCATCCAATTAAAAAAACCAGTCCAACAAGAATTAATGGGGTAAATAATGTAGATAAAATGAAAGTTTTATTAGTTATTTTATTCAAATACTCTCTTGATGTGATAATCATAAACTTTTCCATACTAATCGTTTTGAACTGAATTAATGAATATTTCGTTTACGTTGGGTATAACCTCCTTAAAATGAATCAATTGGGAATTACTGTTTAGTAAATTAATAAGCTTCTCAGAATTTTGGCTTAGGGCTAATCTTATATTCATTCTTAAATTATCTCCAATTGTTCTGAATGTTGGAGCAAAAGTTTCATACTCTAATTTTAATTTGCTCTCAAGATTTTTTACGTCAGGCGCATTTACTGCTACTTCAAAAGTATTTGTCTTAAAATCTTTCTTTATTTTATCTAAATTTCCATCAAGGATTTTATTTGCCTTATTAATTAATGTAATATTTTCACACAGCTCTTCAACGGATTCCATTCTGTGAGTTGAAAATATTACAGTTGCACCTTCTTTATTTAGTTTTAAAATTTCATCCTTTATCAAATTGGCATTAATGGGGTCAAATCCTGAAAAAGGCTCGTCAAATATCAATAATTTAGGTTTATGAAGTACTGTTACAATAAACTGAACCTTTTGAGCCATTCCCTTTGAAAGTTCTGTAACTTTTTTGTTCCACCAATCAGAAATTTCAAACTTTTCAAACCATTTTTTTAGCTCTAGCCTTGCCACTTTCCTTTCCATTCCCTTGAGTTGTGCCAAATAAATTGCCTGCTCACCAATTTTCATTTTAGGATATAACCCACGCTCCTCAGGCAAATAACCTATTTGTTTAATATGACTCGCATTGAGCTCCTCGTTATTGAAAAATACTTTACCAGAGTCAGGTAATGAAATTTGGTTAATAATTCTGATAAGTGTTGTTTTCCCAGCACCATTAGGACCTAATAATCCATAAATACAACCTTCAGGTATATTAAGAGAAATATCATTTAGTGCAGTAAATGATCCAAAATTTTTTGAAACAGAGTCAATGGTAAGGAGATTTTTCATATGATATTTAGAATAGAACTTAAATATAATATTAAATGATAAAGTAAAATATTATGTTATAAATATTTAATAAAAAATTAAGAAAACATGTCTTTAACCCTGTCAAAAAATGACTTTTCAGAATTTTCAGGCTTTGGTTCAAAATGCTCATTTTCTTTCATTGACTCAAAAAACTGTTTCTGTTTTTTGTCAAGTGTTTTTGGAGTCCAAACATTTACATGAACAAGCAAATCACCTGTGCCATAACCATTAATACTTGGCACACCTTTTCCACGAAGTCTTAGGATTTTCCCAGATTGCATTCCTGCCTCGACCTTAATTCTAACTTTACCAGAAACTGTTTCAATATCTTTATTTGATCCAAGAATTGCATCAGGAATGCTTACATATAATTCATAGTGTAAATTATCACCTTCTCTTTGAAGTTTTTTATGTGGAACTTCATTTATTACTACTAATAAATCTCCACTTATACCATTTCCAGGCGCTTCATTTCCTTTTCCAGAAACCTTTAGCTGCATGTCATCAACAACCCCAGCTGGTATAGGAATTTTGACGGTTTCTTCTTTAATTATCATTCCATTTGCATCTGAACCACTTGGTCTGTTGTCTAAAATTTGGCCAGAGCCATTACAATGAGGGCAAGTGGTTGAAGTTTGCATCCTGCCTAAAATTGTATTGGTTACTTTAGTTACCTGACCGGTACCATTACAATGTGGACAGCTTGAGAATGTTGCTCCAGGCGCTAAAACCTTTCTCTTAACTTTTATTTTTTTCTCAACCCCATTACATATCTCATCAAGTGTTAAGTTTACTCTAACTCTTAAATTACTTCCTTTCATCACTCGTCTACCTTGGGATCCACCAAAACCACCAAAACCACCAAAAGCACCTCCGAAAATATCTCCAAATTGGCTAAAAATATCATCCATATTCATTCCACCACCGAAACCAGCACCACCATTTTGGAAAGCCTGATGACCAAATTGGTCATATCTTGATTTTTTTTCTGGATTACTTAAGACATCATATGCTTCAGCTGCTTCTTTAAATTTTTCTTCAGCAGCCTTATCCCCTGGATTTTTGTCAGGGTGATATTTAATGGCCATTTTTCTATATGCCTTTTTTATCTCTGATGCCGATGCATCTTTACTAACCCCTAATGTTTTGTAATAATCTTCCTTCATAACTATTTCCCTATTACAACTTTTGGATATCTAATGACTTTTTCACCTAGTTTATAACCTTTTTCGATAACATCAATGATTTTTCCTTCCATGTCTTTACTTGGCGCTTGGATCTGGGTAACAGCTTCGTGGTTATCTGCGTTAAATCCATCACCTTTATTTACCTCGATTAGAGCAAGACCCTTAGATTTCAAAGAATCAAAAAGTTTATTTTTGATCAATAGAACACCTTTAAAAATCTCATTGTCTTTATCCTTCTCTATCTCAGCTGATGCTCGATCAAAATCGTCTAAAATTGGCAATAGTGAAATCATAACTTCTTCACTTGCTGTAGAGAAAAGCTCAATTCTTTCTTTAGCTGTTCTTCTCTTATAATTTTCAAATTCCGCAAAGAGTCTTAAGAATTTATCCCTTTCTTCTTGAACCTGGTCTTCTAAATTAACCTCCTCAACCTGATTTTCAACTGGTTCAGTATTCTTATCAATTTCAACTTTCTTTTTTGATTTTTTCTTAGCCATCTATCTGATTTTATTTACTTATTGCAAAATTACTGCCATATTGAAATTAGTGCCAAAATGTCACGAAAGTATATTTTCAATTGTAGTTCTTAAGTTTTGAAATTTAAAATTAAATCCTGACTGCTCAATTTTTTTACTTGAAACTTTTTGGCTTTTAAAAAGAATAATGTGCATTTCACCAAAAATTAGTCTGAAAAGTAATCTTGGTAGAGGAGTTATAAAAAGAACATGTTTTTTGAAACTGGAAATTATCTTGGTAAACTCATAATTAGTTAATGGATTAGGTGCAACACCATTGTAAATTCCCGATAATCTATTTTTAATTATGTGTATAAAAATTTGGGATATATCCTCAATATGTATCCACGATTGCAATTGACTACCTGAACCAAAATATACTCCAATACCAAATGACATTGGCTGCATGGTCTGCTTTAGTACTCCCCCCCTGCTAGACAATACCAAACCTATTCTAACAATTGATACTTTATCTACGACATTTTCAAAAGATATTGTAGCTTTTTCCCATTCTTTAATGACATCTGAAAGAAAATAATTACTTCTCTCTGACTCAGTTTCATAAAATTCTTTTTTATCAGAACTTGGATATGCTCCAATACCACTTGCTGAAACAATAGAGTATATTTTAATATTATTTTCAATTATTTTTTCTCTTAAAAAGTTTAAACTCTGAACCCTACTGTTTAAAATAAGTTCTTTATTTTTTTTTGTCCAAATTCTAAAAATTGAGGCACCTGATAAATTTATGATTGAGTCAATTTCATGGAAACAATTTATATCAATTATATTTTTTTGGGGATTCCAATAAAAACCATCACATCCAGGAAGACTGTCGAGCTTATCTTTTCTAGTAGTTAAAAAATTAACTTTGATATCTCTTTCAAGACAGTCTTTAACAATTCTTGAACCAATCAAACCAGTAGCACCCGTGATTAATAGTTTCATTTCTAATTTAAAGTTGGAGTAAATATAATTTAATTGATTAATTTTGCGTGAATTTTTATCATTTTTATCATGAGTCAAAAAATCAAAATTACAAGAATTGAAAAAAGTAAAATTCAAGACGTAGATTTTAATAATTTCTCTTTTGGATCTGTATTTACTGATCATATGTTTGAATGTGATTTTATTGATGGTAAATGGGTTAACCCAACAATTAAACCATACCAACCTATCTCTATTGAACCATCAGCAAGTGTATTGCATTATGGTCAGGCAATCTTCGAAGGAATGAAAGCTTATAAAGATGAAAATGATGAGGTGTGGTTGTTTAGACCTGATCAAAATTTTGAAAGAATTAATAAGTCAGCCGTAAGAATGGCAATTCCTGAATTCCCAAAAGAATTATTTTATGAAGCACTGACTAAATTAATTGATATTGATAGGGATTGGGTTAAGTATGGAGATGGAAGATCATTATATATTAGACCTTTTGTTATAGGTAATGAATATGCAATTCAAGCCGTTCCTTCCAAAAACTATAAGTTCATGATTATTTGTGCCCCAGCAACTCTATACTATACCAAAAAATTAAAGGTTATTGTTGCAGATAAATTTAGCAGAGCTGCTTCAGGAGGAGTTGGTTATGCTAAAGCTGCTGGAAATTACGCTGGCCAATTTTATCCAACCAGACTTGCAAATGATGAAGGATTTGATCAAGTTATTTGGACCGATGCAAATGAGCATAGTTATCTAGAGGAAGCAGGGACAATGAATATTTTCTTTAGAATAAATGATACTTTAATAACTGCACCTACAACAGATACAATTTTAGATGGAGTAACAAGAAAAAGTCTAATTCAAATTGCCAAGGATAATGGAATAGATGTGGAGATTAAAAAGTTAAAAGTTGACGAACTGAAAAATGCTGCTAAAAACGGAACATTAAAAGAAATCTTTGGGGCAGGAACTGCAGCTGTTATAAGTCAAATTAATGCTTTTCAGCATAAGGGAGAATTATTTGAATTGGATGAAGAGGATAATTCTTATGCAGAAAAACTCAAGTCGAATCTAGTAGGAATTCAAACCAACCAACTTGCAGACCATCATAATTGGAGGTATAAAGTTTAGGAATTTAATATACCCATAATATCAGGCTTAAAATAATTAGGCCCCTTAAGAACCTTACCATCTTCACGATATATTGGATTACCATCTGCACCTAATTTACTCATATTACTATTTTGTATTTCACTAAAGATTTCATCTATTTTATGTTGCATACCGTGTTCTATAATGGTTCCACAGAGAATGTAAAGCATATCTCCAAGTGCATCAGCAACTTCAACCATATCATTGTTATTTGCAGCTTCAAAATACTCTTCATTTTCCTCCTTCATTAAATTAAATCTTAATTTATTTTTATCTACTCCCAAATCAGCTTTAGGTTCGTCTAGGTAATCTAGTTTAAAGGCTTTATGGAATTCTTTAACAGCTAATATTTTATCCTTCATGACATTAAATTATTTTAATATTTATTAGTTTCGCAAAAAAAAATGTTTTCACAGGGTCAACTAGTTTTTGCAGTATTATTTACAATATTTTTTTCTATAGTACTTTTCGTAGCATATAAAAAAGATGCTAAACTTCACAAAAAATACTATAAAGGAAGTACTTGGGTTTTGTTAGCCTTCATAGCTTTTATAGGTTTGATTGCAACTATAAAATTTATATTTGTTTAAGATAAATTTTAAAAAATTACCATCCTTATAATATCAAGCAATCCTTTATCAAAACTATAAAATGTTTTAGAAAATTGGATTAAAGTAATGGTCTAGTTATTAAAAAAATACAGGTATTTATTATCAAATTATCCTTTCAATAAACCAAAACAAACCAATTGCAGCAATTATAAGAGATGCTGGTATTTTTATTTCATTGCTGTACCAGTTTTTTTTCATAATTAATTTGATAAGTATAAAGGCTAAAAGTAAAACAGCCAACTGTCCAAATTCAACTCCAATATTAAATGCTAATAACATTGAAATAAAATTATCTTTTGGCAATCCATATTGGGTTAGAAGAGCTGCAAAACCAAGACCATGTAATAAACCAAATGCAAATACTATAGAATACCTCCATTTACTTGTTTCCTTAAACAAAACATTTTCGACGGCTACCCAAACAATTGATAAAGCAATAATTGCCTCAACTATATCTCCTCTGAGTTGAACAAAACCTTGAGCCGCAAGAATTAGAGTAATACTATGAGCCACAGTGAATGCAGTTACTTGCCAAAGGAGTGCGCGAAAAGTTATACATGAAAAAAACAGACCAAGAACAAAAAGTATATGATCAATTCCCTGAGGAATTATATGCTCAAATCCAGCTTTGACAAAAATGTAAAACTTTTTGTAAAACGGCATAGCTGCTAAACGCCGAATCCTTTGTCTTTTTAAAGCGGCTCCATATTCGGCAGCTATTTCCTCATTTTCAAAATACATTTGACCACGCTCAATTTCAGCAATCATGAAATCTTCAGGATTATGAGAAAATGTATTATAACTGGATAGAAAAAAGAATGAAAAAAGAATGAACCTAATAACCTTCATAATGAAATGTTAGTAAGTAAATTTATTCACTTCCGTCTAATCCTCTTACCTTTAACAACGGCTCTATAACAGCTTTTCTGCCTCTAAATTTCACGAATAAATCCATTGCTTCTTCGGTTGAACCCATCGAGTAAATACTAGATCTTAGTTTTGAAGAAAGATTTGAATCAAAAACATCTCCTGCTTCTTTGAATGCTTCAAATGCATCCGAATCAAGTACTGCAGCATGAACATAGCTGTAATAGCCTGATGAGTACCCACCAGAGAAAATGTGAGCAAAATATGTAGTTCTGTATCTAGGTGCTATTTCTCCAATTAGACCAACTTTTTTCATAGATTCAGATTCAAACTTGTTAGCGTCTTTAATATCTTCGTCAGCGGAAATTGTATGCCAGTCCATGTCTAATAATGAAGCAGCTAAATATTCCGTATTAATAAATCCTTGATTGAATTTAGAAGCATTTAATAATTTTTCAATTAATTCGTCAGGAATTGGCTCTCCAGTCTCATAGTGTGTAGCAAAAGATTTTAACACTTGAGGCTCACTTGCCCAGTGTTCAAGTAACTGAGAAGGTAATTCAATAAAATCTCTTGGACCAGATGTGCCTGCCATACTTCCGTATTTCACGTTGGTTAAAGTTCCGTGCATAGCATGACCGAACTCATGGAATAATGTAACTACATTATCAAAACTTAATAAAGCTGGATCATCACCAACGGGCGCAGGGAAATTACAGACATTTACCACAATTGGTCGTTCTCTTCCATCAAGATTTGACTGTCCCTTAAAACTACTCATCCAAGCTCCACCACGTTTATTAGATCTAGTAAAATAATCTCCGATAAAAATACCCAAATGACTACCATCCTTATCAGTGACCTCCCATATTCTAGCATCAGGATGATAAAGATCTATGTCAAAAATTTCAGTAAAGTTTAATCCCCACAATTTATTAGTTGTATTGAAAACACCCTGAAGAACATTATCTAGGGATAAATAAGGTTTAATAGCAGATTCATCTAAATCGTATTTTTCTTTACGAACTTTTTCAGAATAATGCCACCAATCCCAAGCAGCTACTTTAAAATCATGTCCTTCTGCATCAGCAACAGCTTGCATATCAGCAACCTCAACCTTAGCTCTTTTGACTGCTGGTTTCCATAGCTTATTTAATAGATCGTATACTTCTTCTGGAGTTTTAAGCATGTTATCATCTAAGATAAAATGAGCATGTGTTTTGTATCCCATTATTTGGGCTCTTTCGGCACGAAGTTTAGCAATCTGAGTAGCTGTTTTTTTATTATCAGTATCGTTATTATTATCACCACGCATCACATAAGAATTATATAATTTTTCTCTCAAATCTCTACGTGTTGATTCTGTTAAAAACGGATACATACTACTTCTGTGTGGAGTAAAAACATATTTGTCTTTGTATTTATCTTTTTCTTCATCAGACTCGGCTGAATCCATCTTCTGTAAAGCTGCATCAGCTGCTGCCGCTATTACTCCATCTGATAAACCTTCTAAATCAGATGCTTCCAAAATAAGTTCAAAACCATTTGTTTCTGCCAAAAGGTTTTGACCAAAAGAAGTTGATAGACCAGAAATCTTTGAATTAATTTCAGAAATTCTCTCTTTTTGATCTTCAGTTAATAGTGCACCACTACGCACAAACCCCTTTCTCGTATCATTCAGTAATTTAGTTTGTTCACTTGTTAAATCAAGATTTTCTCTGTTTTGCCATATTGCATCAACACGATTAAATAAACCTTCATTCAAAGAGATTTTGTCATAATGAGCTGAAAGCATAGGGCTTAGATCACGCTGAAGTTCTTGTAATTTAGGGTTCGTATTAGAACTTGCTAGATTTGAAAATACACGTCCTACCTTAGAAAGTAATTTTCCTGTTCTTTCTAGTTCTTCAATAGTATTAGCAAATGTTGGAGCTTCAGGATTATTGATAATTACATCAATTTCTTCAAGATTTTCTTTCATTCCTTGCTCATAAGCTGGCATATAATGCTCATCCTTTATATCTAAAAACGGAGGCACCTCATAAGGTGTATTCCATTCTTGGAAAAATGGGTTAATATTTGGATCCATCTTCGATTCTTGTTGACAGCTTACAATAAAAAGTAAGGCTGTAATTAAAATTATTCTTTTCATGTTAGGGGTATTAAGTGAACTAGTAAATATAGGGTTTTTTGATATTATTTCTTATAATAATTAATGATGATTAAACAATTAAGATTAAATTAGTTTAGACAATAATTATGAAAAGTTTTCTATTAGTTTTTTTAGGTGGTGGATTGGGTAGTGGTCTTAGATATTTAGTTACCATTGCAATGAACCAATACTCAAAAGTTTTACCATTTGGCACATTTGCAGTCAATATGATTGGATGCTTGTTGATTGGACTAGTATTAGGATATGCACAAAAGGAAAATACACTAACTTCAAACCAGACACTTTTATTAGCAACAGGATTCTGTGGAGGTTTTACAACATTTTCAGCTTTTGCCAGCGAAAATTTAGAATTAATAAGAAATGGAGAGTTATTTAATTTTTCAATTTATGCAATTGGGTCTGTATTTGTCGGAATGTTATTAATTTTAATCGGCTACTTACTAGTAAATAAGCTCTAACTTTTAGAGAAATTTTTAACCCCCGACTCAACCCGAATATTTAACATGTTTTCTCTTGGAACTATAGGGCAGGAAAAGTTTTCATCATATACACACTTAGGATTGTAAGCCCGATTAAAATCAATTAGTATTGAATCATTGTCATATAGATATAAATCTATATATCTGCCTCCACCATAAGTTTCAAATCCATTTGTTTGATCAAGAAATGGAAGAAACAAATAATTTTCATATCCCTCCACATCCAAATAATCAAGATTTTCATATACGTTTAATGTATGTTTCTCATCATCGAGATTAAAAATTAATTTCCCATACTTTCTATAATCAGCTGGTATATTAGTCGTTGTCTTCATTTTAAAAGGAATACTTTCAGGTGTTTTTAGAATTTTAGCATAAACCACATATAACGAATCAAATTCAAAAAAATCAAGCCCTTTAAAAATTTTTAGATCTTTAGTCTTGAGTGGGGAAACAGAAGCATCTTTAAAATAATTATTAACCTGCTTTTGATATTCGGTTAAATTGAGGTCTTCATATCTCTTTTCACCTCTGCATGAAAAAAATAAAAAAACAATAAGAAATAATAGTAATCGCATGCAGTAAAATTAAAAATATACATCCAAAACAAATCAATAAATTTTAATTATTAA
>CABYIO010000009.1 GCA_902519075.1 uncultured Bacteroidota bacterium
TTGGACGATAAAGTTCTTGAAAAAGGTGTAAAAATTTTTAGCGGAGGACCTGTTAATCAAGATAATCTTTATTTTATACATAAGCACCCTGATTTAATTGATAATAGCATAAATTTTTTTAATGATTTACATTGGGGAGGTGACTTTAAAAAAAGTATTGAAATGATAAATAAGTTGAAGATTGATAATTCATCAATAAAATTCTTTTCAGGTTATTCAGGTTGGACTTACAATCAGCTTACAGATGAGATAAACAATGGTTCATGGGTAGTGGCAAAAAATAAAACTAACTACTTATTTAAAAAAGATATTAAAAAAATGTGGGGGAAAAATATGAAAGAGATGGGTGAAAAATTTAAAATCTGGTCAAATGCTCCAGAAAATCCACAAGATAATTAAGTAGACCCTAAAACTTTTTTTAAATCAGAAATTTGATTAGTCCACAATAATTTTGACTCTTCAACTTCTTCTTCATCTTCAGCAAAATCAGTAACGATTAAAGAAACATCTTTAGTAATTTCATCAAACTGTATTCTTAACTCAAAATAGTAGTCTGTTTCCTCATCATCAAGCCATTGAAATTGAATTTTTTCATTATTTATCTTTCTGATTAATTTTGCACTTTCTTCAGAGTCATCCCAAATAAAAATAAAAATTTCACCTCTTGAATTTACATTGTCAGCAAACCACTCAGACAATCCTGAAGGAGTAGAAATATATTGAAAAAGAAGCTTTTGTGAAACCTTTATAGGGAACTCCATTTCAAATTTAATTCTGACACTCATATTGAATAATTAGGGTTGTAATATATACATTTATTCTTTTTTATAGCAAGATTTATATAAATAATTTCTTAGTCATATGTTGAATCTAAAAAATTTAAATTTTATATTTGCTGCCTTTGTAAATGGCGAGATAGCTCAGTTGGTCAGAGCGTCGGATTCATAACCCGGAGGTCCCGAGTTCAAATCTCGGTCTCGCTACTAATTTTTTGCAAGAATTTTTAATAATTTCTCACTATCAAATATTTCTTGCTTACCTGTTTTCATATCTTTTAAATTAAAACAGTTTTTTTCTTTTTCTTCATCACCATAAAATATCACGTATGGAATATCATTTTTATTGGCATAATTCAACTGCTTCTTCACAGGAATGGGGTCTGGATAAAATTCTGCATTAACCTTATTTGATCTTAGGAAATTTGCTATCTCAATCAAATCATAAGAGAAACTTACTCCAAAATTTAATATCAAAACCTTTACTGAATTATAAGAAGTTGTCGGAAATAGCTTTAATTCATCAATCACTAAAAATAATCTGTCTAATCCAAAGCTAATTCCAATACCACTCATATTTTTTAAACCAAAAATCTCGGTCAAGTTATCATAACGCCCTCCACCTGCAATTGAACCCAGACTTATTGTCTTAGGAGGAAGAACTTCAAAAATTACTCCGGTATAATAATCAATACCCCTAGCAAGGCCAATATCAAAAACCAGATTAGATTTAATTAATTTGTTTTTGGAGAAATAGCTAAAAATATATTGTATATCAGAAATTGCTTCTAATCCAATCTTTGAAGATTTAAAATATAATTTTATTTCATCTAAATTCTCATTAAAGTTTTTTGAAAGCTCAATAACTTCGAATAAAGAATCTATTATTTTTTTATCAAACCCCTTTTCTATCAAGTTATTCTTTACAACATTTATATCGGTTTTATCTAATTTGTCCAACTGATTAGTTAATATCCCAAATTTATCCAGACAATCATTTATTTCACAAATTGCAACTAGTAACTTCCTACTATTAATTTTTATTTTACATCCTTCTAAATTTAAATCAGTAAATACCGAATCAAACAAACAAATAAAGTCTATTTCTTGAATAATTGATTTGGAGCCGATCACATCAGCATCACATTGAAGAAATTCTCTATATCTACCCTTTTGAGGACGATCTGCCCTCCATACATTTTGAATTTGATATCTTTTAAAAGGAATATTAATATTGTTTTGATTCTGAACAACATATCTAGCAAAAGGAACTGTTAGATCGTAGCGTAATGCTTTATCAACAATTTTTAGAGCTAGATTTGAATACTCAAAATCTTTACCGTCAACACCCTTAAGAAAGTCGCCTGATTTAAGGATTTTGAATATTAGTCTCTCCCCCTCTTGTCCATATTTGCCCAATAGGGTCTCTGATCTTTCAAAACTTGGGGTCTCTATTGGGTTAAATCCAAATTTTGAAAAATTATCTCTAATTATGTTAATTATATAATTTCTTTTATATAAATCTTCAGAATTAAAGTCTCTAGTACCTTTAGGTAAAATTGGCTTTTGCATATCTTATTTAAATTTAAGTTAAATTAAAAAAAAAACACCTACGGAAGCAGGTGTTTTTAAACTAGAACATTATTATTATCTATTTTTTTTCCGGAACTACTTCGAAAGGAAAATCAAATATTACCTCACGATGTAATCTTATTTTAGCAGTATACTTACCTACTTGCTTAATATTATTTCCAGAGATCATAATAGCTTTTTTGTCTATTTCAACTCCGCTTTCCGCTAGTTCTTTTTGAACATTAATATTATTTACAGAACCAAACAATTTCACTCCCTCGCCTACCTTTGCCTTTACTTTAATTTCTAGGCTGTTTATTTTTTTTGCCAGTTTGTTAGCATCATCAATTACTTTTTTGTCCTTAACAACTTGTTGCTTAATATTTTCTGCTAATACTTTTTTTGCAGATGGTGTAGCTAGGATAGCCGATCCATTAGGAATCAAAAAATTTCTGCCAAAACCATTTTTAACAGTAATAATATCATCCTTGAAGCCAACTCCTTCAACATCTTTTTTTAATATAATTTCCATACCGTAAATTTTTATTTAAGTAAATCAGCAACATATGGTAATAATGCTAGATGTCTAGCTCTTTTTACCGCAACAGAAACCTTTCTTTGATATTTCAATGAAGTCCCTGTAATTCTTCTTGGTAATAATTTACCTTGCTCGTTAATGAATTTTAATAAAAAACCTGAATCTTTGTAATCCACATATTTTATTCCATATTTTTTAAATCTACAATACTTTTTTGTTGTACTGTGATCAATATTAAGGGGTGTTAAATATCTAATTTCACCACCTTTTTTTCCTGATGCTTCTTCTTGAATACTTGCCATAATTATGCTTCTTTAGTGTTAATCTTAGTTCTTCTTTTCTCAGCCCATTCAACAGCGTGCTTATCAAGTTTTACAGTAAGGTACCTCATGAATCTTTCATCTCTTCTAAATTCTATTTCTAGATCAGAAATGACAGTTGGATCTACAGTGTACTCAAAAAGATGATAAAAACCACTCTTTTTGTTTTGAATTGGGTAAGCTAACTTCTTTAATCCCCAATCCTCTTTAGATACCATTTTTGCACCTTTCGATGTTAAAAATTTCTCATATTTTAGGACTGTTTCCTTTGTCTGTTCTTCAGACAAAACGGGATTAAGAATGAAAACAGTTTCGTAATGATTCATTTTGTTATTTTTAAATTTAATGCGTGCAAAAATAGATAATTTTATAATGTTATGATAATTTTTGTTGTCAAATATTTTTTATTTCAGAAATTTTAGAAAATTCATCTGATAAAATTTAATTATTTACCGCTTATTATATTCTAATAAGGATCAACATCAACAATAATTTGAACTGGTCTAAAATCTGCAACTGACTGAAAAGATAAAATGGCCTTTTTTAAGATATTTTTTACAGCAGATAATGATTGATCGTTGGTGATTTTTATCAGTATATTTTTCTGATATTTATTTCTTATTCTTGAAATATATGGGAACTCTGGACCCAATAGATTTTCTTTAAAATAAGGGTATATCTTCTTATAAAACCAATTTGAGGAATTGTTAACTTTATTTAATTCTTTATGCTTTATAGTAATCTTTATAAGTTTGACAAACGGAGGATAGTTAAATTTTTCTCTGTCATTAACTTGATCATTGTAAAACATTTCATAATCACCCGTAATAATTTGATTGACTGCGGTACTTTTTGAATTATATGTTTGAATTATTACCTCTCCGCGCTCTTTAGATCTACCTGCTCTTCCAGAAACCTGTTGAATTAACTGAAAACTTCTCTCATATGACCTAAAATCTGGAAAATTCATTGAACTATCTAAATTTAATACACCAACTAATTTAACATTCTTAAAATCTAGGCCTTTGGTTATCATTTGTGTTCCTACTAGAACATCATATTCATGATTATCAAATGAGTTAATTATGTTTTTAAATTTATTTTTAGCTCTTGTAGTGTCATAATCTAATCTTGCCACCCTCATTTTTGGGAAAAATTCTTTTAACTCTAACTCTACCTGCTCAGTACCAAATCCCTTGGATAATAAATCATCACTGTTACACTTAAAACAATTACTATTTAATTTCTCATTATACCCACAATAATGGCATTTTAATAATTTTTTAGAATAATGATAGGTTAGTGTAACATCGCAATTAATGCACTTTGGAGAATGGCCACATGAATTACACTCTAAAACCGGTGAATATCCTCTCCTATTTTGAAAAAGAATAACTTGTTTCTTATTGTCAACAACATCCTTAATTCTTTTTAACAAGCTATCAGAAAAAATACCGTACATTTTTCCGTTTTTAACTTTGTCTGACAAGTTGATTAATTCAATTTTAGGAAGGGGAATGTTTCCGTATCTACTGTTTAACTCAACCAATGATAATTTTTTTGATGTTTTGGAGTTATAAAAACTCTCTAATGACGGAGTCGCTGAACCTAATATTACATTTGAATTATGAATATTTCCTAACATTAAAGCTGCATCTCTAGCGTGGTATCTCGGAGAAGGCTCATATTGTTTATATGATTGCTCATGCTCCTCATCAACAATAATTAACTTTAGTTTGTTAAATGGAAGTAGTACAGCTGATCTTGCACCAATTATAACCTGAGGCTTCTCATTTTTAATTACTTCATTCCATAACTCAGCTCTTTGATTTATATTCAGACCTGAGTGATAAACTACCAGATTTTCAGCAAAATAAACCTTTAATCTTTCAACAAGTTGTGTTGTTAAAGCAATCTCTGGAACTAGATATAAAATCTGATTTTTTGAATTCAGCAGTTCATTAATTAGACTTATATAAATTTCGGTTTTTCCAGATGATGTAATCCCCTTGAAAAGAATATTTTGATTTTGACTAAACTTTATTTTGATTTCGTCAAAAGCTGTTTTTTGAACATCCGTTAGTTTGAATTGTTTAAAATTAAAATCATGATCAATTATGTTTCTTTTTACTTCAACATCATAATATTCAAATATTTCCTTTTCAACCATCCTTTTAATAATACTAGAGTAACCAGAGTTTAATTTTTTAAACTCTGAAATCCTTACGTCTTCTATCAATTGATTTTTTAGTTTATTGTAATGTTCAAGAAACTGAATCTGACTTTTTGCGTTTTTAATTATTGATAATACAGAATCACTGTCAAAATCTTTGATAAACCGAACACATTTTATGAATTTTGGTTGATATTTTGAATATATTTTTTCATCAACTATTATCAAATCCTTTTCATTCATTTTATTTATGATAGAAAAAATATTTTTTTTGCTTAGAATTTCGGATACGTTTTTTATGGATAATTCTTTATTAATATTTAATGCCTCAATAATTAAATACTCGGTATCATCTAACTTTTTATTATCAACTTCATTTTGATTATTTAAGGTAATTATTGTTTCACTTTGCAAAATTAAATTACTAGGAATGGAGGCTCTCATTACTTCACCAACCGATGTAAAGTAATACCTAGATACCCAGTCCCAAAATTTTAATTGATGATCATTTACTAGTGGGTTGTCATCAATAATTTGAATGATTGATTTCAATTCAAAATCACTTTCAAAAAAATTATGAATTTTTACAGAGATTGAAGTATATAGCTTTGACTTTCCAAAAGGAACTATAATCCTCATACCAGGCTTTATAAAATTATACTCATCTTTACTTATCAAATAAGTAAATTTTTGATTAACTGGAATCGGTAATATTACATCAACATAATAGCCCATTAAAATATTTAATTATAATATGATATTTTTGAAAGAGTTAAGTAATAAATTTACTCATAAAATAGCTTATGAATATTAAACTTATTTACATAAGTAAGAATAAAAGTAATAATATTGAATTATTAGTTGAAGATTATGAAAAAAAAATAAATCATTTCATAAGTTATAGCTCAATCGTATTAAAAAATAAAAATCAATATTCTGAAAAAAAAATAATTCAAAAATCTGAATCAAATCTTATTTTAAAAAATATTAAAAGCAATGATTTAGTGATTTTGCTAGACGAAAACGGAAAAGAATTTTCAACTAAAGATTTTTCTAAATTTATTTCTACTAAAATGATGAACAGAACAAAGAATATAGTTTTTGTAATTGGCGGAGCTTACGGTTTTTCACCAGAACTAAAAGAAAAGTTTAAATTAAAAATTTCATTATCAAAATTGACATTTTCTCATGATATGGCAAGATTGTTTTTTAGTGAGCAACTTTACAGGTCCTTAACTATTATTAATAATATTCCATATCACAATCAATGAATAAATTAATTTTTGCAACACATAATCCAAACAAAGTAAAAGAAGTTAGAGGTCTGCTTTCAGATTCATTTGAAATTTTGGGTCTTGATGACATTGGCTTTAGCGAGGATATCATCGAAGACAAACATACAATAACTGAAAATTCAATCACAAAAGCTGAATTCGTTAAAATTAAGACTGGTTATGATTGTTTTGCAGACGATACCGGACTTGAAGTTGATGCATTAAGTGGCCAACCCGGAGTATTTTCTAAAAGATTTGCAGGTCCAAATGCTAGCTCTGATGACAACATTAATAAATTATTAGAAATGCTAGAAAATAACACAAATAGAGCCGCTCGTTTTAAAACTGTCATATCCTTGTCAAAAAATGGTGAAATCATAACATTTGAAGGTGTTTGTGAGGGAAATATTGCACACGAAAGAATGGGTAGCTTAGGCTTTGGATATGATCCAGTATTTATTCCAAAAAATAGAAATATATCGTTTGGGCAAATGACCTTAAGGCAGAAAAATTTAATAGCTCATCGTGCCAAGGCAATAAATAAACTGGTTGATTATTTAACAAATCTTTATTAATATTAAATAAAACTTGGTCTAATTAGTGCATATATTTATCGAATGAATAAGTTGTTAACATTTATTTTCTTTTTTTTTATTTCAATTCCATTTTTTGCTCAGGGACAAACTAATGTAAGTGGAACAATTTTAAATTCTAAAACAAATCTTCCGCTAGAAAATGTAAATATTGTAAACCTTAATAAAGTTATCGGTACTGCCACAAGTAATGAGGGAAAATTTGAAATTAATGCTCAAGTTGATGATACCTTACATTTTTCATATTTAGGATATAAATCCATTAAGGTCAGAGTCACAAATGACTGGATTAAGTTTGGCACAAATACAACAATCGAATTAACTGAGCTTGCATTGGCTCTTGAAGAAGTTGTTGTATATGAAATGAAACTAACAGGTTACCTAGAATTAGACATTAAGCAAGTCCCAATAAATAATAATTACAGATATAGTATTTCTGGTCTTTCTAATGTTGGCTATGAATCAAGTGTTAGACCTACAAAAGCTGTAACAAAAGCCCTAAACGCTATTTTTAACCCAGTTGACTTTCTTTATCAGATTTTTGGCAGAGAACCCAATCAATTAAGAAAACTAAAAAAAATGAAAAGTGACGATCAAATCAGAAATGCCCTATCAAATAGATTTGACAGAGAAATGCTAGTTGAATTATTAGATATTGATAAGATTGATCTTGACTTTTTAATCACTCAGTGCAATTATTCTGATGAGTTTATTTCAAAAGCTAATGATTTACAGATTCTTGATGCAATAAGTGAATGTTATGAAGAATACAAAGTTTTAAATAAAACTATCAAAAACTAAATAAATATTATTTGAAAAATTTACTTAATCTTTTCATAGTAATTAGCCGTTGCCACATAAGAAAAAGGAATATACCATAACAGACCAATAAATAAGGTAAATGGAGTTAAAGCTAGTAAGAGTAATAAAATAAGATTAAGAATAAAAAAGTTAAATTTATAACCCTTCATCATTTTCCAACTTTTTTGTACGGCATCCCAAGCATCAATCGAAGTATCTTCTGCCATAATAAAAAAGGTCATGGCAAAAGGGATATAAGCAATTATCCAAGGAAGAATAAACGAAAAGCAAAAACTCAGAATACAAAATAACACCAACATTATAGATTCTGCAGCCAGGCCAATAGAAAGCGACCTAAAGGGAGTTAATAGGGCTTCCCACTCCATAGCGCTAACAAATGCCTCATAAGATTGCGTATAAACGATAGAGATGATTAGTAAAAATATAGCGAAGTTTATTAATAAAAACAAGATCATTAAAAGTATGCCTACTACTGCTACAATTGGGATAATTATAAAGTAAGCTAAAATATTATTTGCTAGATTATATTGAAATCCAAATAATAAATCTTCAAATTTTGGAAAATTATCATTAACTATTTTAACACAATACAGACTTACACCTACAGAAATTGGTCCAGTAATAAGCAAACTTAAAAAGCCTCCAACACCAGGAATTGCTTGAACCAATCCGATAATTAGATTAAACACAAAAAAAACAGCAATGGCTTGAAGCCAATGCCCTTTAATTAATATTAATGACTCGGAAAGAAGGTCTCTTATTTTAATCATTTAATTGAAATGTTTATCCGTAAAGGAAGCAAAATTAACCATAAAATGTAATTATTTGATTAACTTTGCAAATCTTTAACATTTGATTGATGAACAACAGTAGTTTAAATGCAATTTCTCCAATTGATGGAAGATACTCTTCCAAAACATCAGAGCTAAATAAATTTTTCTCTGAGAAAGCATTGATAAAGTATAGACTAATTGTTGAAATTGAATATTTTATCAGTTTATGTGAATTTAATATTTCCGAACTTAAAGAGTTTGACTCGTCAAAGTTTAAATTATTAAGAAAAATATATATTGATTTTTCTGATGATGATGCACTAATTATTAAAGAAATTGAAAAAACAACAAATCACGATGTAAAAGCTATAGAATATTTCCTTAAAGAAAAATTCCAAGGATTAAATCTATCAAAATTTGTTGAATTTATTCATTTTGGACTTACATCACAGGATATCAATAATACAGCTATTCCTCTGAGTTTAAAAGAAATGTTTGAGCAGGTATATTATAATTCAATTGAATTACTTTTATCTTCCTTAGAAAAGATTTCAAACGAATGGAAAGACATAACCATGATCGCAAGAACTCATGGACAGCCTGCATCCCCTACTAAACTAGGAAAAGAAATAAAAGTTTTCATAACCCGAATTAACGAACAATTAAAACTTCTAAGAAATATTCCGATTGCTGCTAAGTTTGGTGGTGCCACAGGAAATTTTAATGCCCACCATATTGCATATAAAAACCATAATTGGCTTCAATTCTCCAAGAATTTAATAGAAAAGAAATTTGGATTGAAACATTCATATCCAACAACACAAATTGAGCACTATGATCATTTGGCTGCAATTTTTGATAATTTGAAAAGAATTAATACAATATTAATTGACTTTAACAGAGACATTTGGTACTATATTTCAATGGATTACTTTAAGCAAAAAATTAAAAAAGGCGAAATTGGCAGCTCTGCAATGCCTCATAAAGTAAACCCTATTGATTTTGAAAATAGTGAAGGTAACCTAGGATATGCTAATAGTATTTTTCAGCATCTTTCTGAAAAACTACCTGTTTCAAGACTTCAAAGAGATTTAACCGACAGTACTGTTTTAAGAAATATAGGTGTTCCAATTTCTCATACATTGATAGCATTTAAATCAACAATTAAGGGAATTAATAAATTAATCGTCAATGAAACAAAGATCAAAGAAGATCTCAATTGCAATTGGGCAGTTGTAGCTGAAGCAATTCAGACAATTCTTAGAAGGATTCATTACCCAAAACCATACGAGGCATTAAAAGAATTAACACGAACAAATGCAAAAATCGATAAAAACAATATCGAAAAATTCATTGATTCTTTAGATATTTCAGAAGATATAAAATCAGAATTAAAAAATATAACTCCAGAAAATTTTACAGGAATTCACTAAATTTAATAAATGAATTCTAGATGTTTTTTTTTATATCTATTTCTTTTTTCATTGTTATTTACCAGTTGCTTTGAAGATAATGATGACAATGGTGCATTAGCAAGTGAAATAAATGATTTTGTATGGAAAGGCATGAATGCTTCATATTTGTACAAACAGGAAATTTCTGATCTAGATAATAACAGGTTTAATGATTCAGAAGAATACGCCAGCTATTTAAATAGTTATAATTCACCTGAAAATTTATTTGAATCTCTTATTTATGAAAGAGATAATATCGATAAATTCAGCTTAATTGTAGATAACTATATTGAATTAGAGCAATATTTAAGTGGAGTAAGTCTATCAAATGGCCTTAATTTCGGACTTGTTTATTTGCCAAATTCAACTAATGAAATTTTTGGCTATGTCAGATATGTAAACAATGGATCAGAAGCTGATTTAGCCAATATCAATAGAGGTGACATTTTTAGAAGCATTGATGATATACCTCTTTCAATTGATAATTATAGTGATCTATTATCACAAGAAGTATACACAGTTAATTTTGCTAATTACTTTAATAATAACACGGAGGATGTAACTGATGATACAATAGAGTTGAATAATATTAATATTGAATTACAAAAAGTTCCTTTGATTAAAAATCCCGTACATCATTATTCTACTTTAAATTATTCTGGTGGAAAAATTGGTTATTTAATGTACAACCAATTTGTATCAAATTATGATGATTATTTGAAAACTATTTTTTCTGAGTTTAAATCTAACTCTGTAGATGAATTAATATTAGATCTTAGATATAATCCTGGGGGAAGTATAAATTCCGCAATAGTATTAGCAAGCCTCATCACAGGACAATTTGAAAATGAAATTTTTAATACTGAACAATGGAACAACAATATTCAAAATTATTGGCTTAATAATAATCCCGAATATCTGATTAACAGATTTATGAGTTTTCAGAGTAGTTTGAATCTAAGTAGAGTTTACATTCTTACAACAAGATCATCCGCATCGGCAAGTGAATTAATTATTAATTGTTTGAAGCCATACATAAATGTTATCCAGATTGGTACTACTACATATGGTAAATATCAAGCATCTGTTACATTGTACGACTCAGAAAATTTTTCTAATCAAAATGTAAATCGATCTCACAACTATGCTTTGCAACCACTTGTGTTAAAAACTTTAAATGCAAACGGTGTAACAGACTATTATAATGGAATTATTCCAGATTATGAGTATGAAGAAAGGGCTTTTGATATGGGGCAAGTTGGAAATATAAATGAACCTATGCTTAATTTTACATTTGGCTTAATAGACTCTAGAATTTCTTTGGATATAAAACCTGAATTATTTGCATATATTGATGATAATTTTAAATTTGACTTTCTTGAAAGGGAAATGTATATTGATAATAAAGAAATAGTTAAAAATTATGAAAAATAAATTTGACAGAATTCAAAAAATTGTCCTCTTAATCATAATTTTTGGGATTATTTGTAGATTAATACCTCATCCGCCAAATTTTTCACCTGTTACTGCAATTGCATTATTTGGTGGGCTTAATTTTTCAGATAAAAGAATCGCTTTTTCAATCCCTCTAGTTGTTTTGTTTCTTTCTGATTTAATACTTGGAATCTCCATGATAAATTTATTTGTTTACACTGGCTTTTTAACAATAGTTTTTTTAGGCACAAAGATTAAATCAATAAAATTTGGAAATATAATTTTAAGCAGTTTTATTTTCTTTTTAATATCAAATTTTGGTGTATGGATATTTGGTTATCCAAAAAATATTGAAGGGTTAATCCTATGTTATACAATGGCGATACCATTCTTTGGCTATTCAATTGCTGGAGATTTGTTTTTTGGATATTTATTTAAATTCTCATTTGGCAAAATCACTTCAATTTTACCCAGTAGAATAAACTAATCATCTAATTGTGGTTTTTCAATGGATTCTGAATTAATTTCTAATTTAGAAGTTCCTGAAATCCTAATAATATCTTTATCAATTTTTTTAAACTCTTTCGTGCTATCATTATAATGATTTACAGCGGTACCTAAGGTGTTTCCTAACTTATCATGATATGTCTTATAAGCATTTAGATGATTAGATAGCTTTTCAACATTTTTAATTATATCGTTAATAGAATCTTCTACTTTCATATTATGCAATGCTTTAACCGTTATTTGTAACATTGGGAAAAGACTCATTGGTGATACAATCATTACTTTTTTTTCGTAAGCATAATTGACTAAATCTCTCTGATTAATTTTTAAAGATCCTACTCTACTATTTAGTAAGTCTTGATATAATCCATCAGCAGGAATAAACATATAGGCATAGTCTGTTGTTTTTTCATTTGGTCTTATATATTTAGCTGTTTCATCTATTCTATTCTTGATATCTGATTTGAATTTTTTTTCTAAATCAACTAATTCATCTTTGTTTTCTGACTCAATCATTTTATTATAATTATCAAGAGAGAATTTAGCATCAATAGGAATAATATATTCACCAACCCTAACTATTGCATCAACTGTTTCTTTGTTAGAGAATGTATGCTGCATTTTAAAAAGTTCTGGAGGTAATACATTTGCAAGTAGATTCTCCAATTGAATTTCACCTAAAACACCCCTTTGTTTCTGATTACCAAGAATTTTTTCTAAGGTTTTCATTTGGTTTGCAAAACTTAGAACTTGCTCGTTTGTACCCTTAATTTTTTCTAACTCAGTAGTAACATCTTTTATTACCTTATTAGACTCTCTAAACTGCTGAGTAATCGAATCAGTGGATGATTTCTGAAAATCATTAATTTGTTTGTTAATAATATTCAATTTTGCCTCTATCTCACTTCTACTTTCCTTCGAATTACTACTAATTTCTTTTCTTATATCTTGAATTTGAGAATTTAGAGTATTAGAAAAATTCATTAAATCAGTGGATTCGATTGAACCAGTAGAATAACTTGATTTATAAATCAAATAAACAAGAACTATTGAAACAAAAACCAATAATATTAATATGATTAGATCCATCTAAAACAATTTACAATTAATTTACAGAATAATAAAAAAGAAGATTATTCTATTTACTTAAATACATTTTACGTCTAGAGTACAACTCATAGAACTTATCATCCTGAAGATTATCAATAAATAAAATGCTTTCACCAGTACTTTTCATTTCTGGCCCTAGTTTTTTGTTTACATTAGGAAATTTACTAAAGGAGAAAACTGGCTCTTTGATCGCATACCCTTTATAAGTTGGTTTAAAATCAAAATCCTTTACTTTATTTTCACCTAGCATTACTTTAGTAGCATAATTCACATAAGGCTCTTTATAGGCTTTAGAGATAAAAGGAACTGTTCTTGAGGCACGCGGATTAGCTTCAATGATATAAACCTTATCATTGACAATTGCAAACTGAACATTTATCAATCCCACTGTATTTAATGCTTTTGCTATTTTCTTAGTATGGTCTTTAATCTGTTGAATAACTAAATCACCTAAATTAAAAGGAGGCAAACAAGCATTACTATCCCCCGAATGAATACCACAAGGTTCAATATGCTCCATTATTCCAATTATATAAACATCTTTTCCATCACAAATTGCATCAGCTTCAGCTTCTATAGCACCATCTAAATAATGATCTAATAAAAGTTTATTATCAGGAATTCTTCTTAAAAGGTTAACTACATGCTCTTCTAACTCTTCTTTATTAATTACAATTTTCATTCCCTGGCCACCAAGAACATATGAGGGTCTAACCAAAATTGGAAAATCTAATTTTTCAGCAACAGCAAGTGCTTCATCGGCCGTTGATGCAGTATCAAACATTGGATAAGGAATATCATTTTCCTTTAATAAAGTTGAGAAAGAGCCTCTATCTTCGGCTAAATCAAGAGATTTGAAATTAGTACCAATTATTTTAACACCGTATCTTTCAAGCTTTTCAGCTAATTTTAATGCGGTCTGACCACCTAATTGTACAATAATACCTTCAGGTTTTTCATGTCTAATTATATCATAAATATGCTCCCAAAAAACTGGTTCAAAATATAACTTATCAGCAATATCAAAATCGGTAGAAACTGTTTCTGGATTACAATTAATCATAATTGTTTCATAACCACATTCAGAGCTAGCCAAAATTCCATGTACACAGCAATAATCGAACTCAATACCTTGGCCGATCCTATTAGGCCCTGATCCAAGAACTATAATTTTCTTTTTATCAGAAACTAAACTTTCATTTTCTGAATATTTTGACCCGTCTGTTGTTTCAATTTCATTTTCAAAAGTTGAATAATAATATGGCGTAAAGGCCTTGAATTCAGCAGCACAAGTGTCAACCAACTTATAAACTCTTTTGATATTCATCTCTTCCCTTTTTGAATATACTTGACTTTCCAAACAACCAAGTATGTGAGCAATTTGTCTATCTCCGTAGCCCTTTTGTTTTGCTTCTAATAGCAAATCTCTAGGAATTGAATCAATCTTGTAATTGGAAATTTCATTTCTTAGAATATGGAGTTCCTCATATTGTTTTAGGAACCACATGTCAATTTTAGTAAGCTCATATATTCTACTTAGCGGAATACCCATTTGAATTGCATCATAAATAACAAATACTCTATCCCATGATGCAATGGATAATTTAGAAATTATAGTCTCATAGTCAGTAATTTCTTTACCATCAGCACCTAGTCCATTTCTTTTAATTTCAAGAGACTGAGTTGCTTTATGAAGTGCTTCCTGAAAAGACCTACCTATTCCCATAACTTCACCAACCGCCTTCATCTGAAGTCCTAACCTTCTATCACTTCCTTCAAACTTATCAAAATTCCATCTTGGAATTTTAACAATAACATAATCTAGTGTAGGTTCAAAGAGAGCAGAAGTAGATTTTGTAATTTGATTCTGCAACTCATCTAAATTATAACCTATAGCTAATTTTGCAGCAATTTTTGCTATAGGGTAACCTGTAGCCTTACTCGCCAAAGCTGAAGATCTAGAAACTCGAGGATTAATCTCAATTGCAATAATATCTTCTTTATCATCAGGACTTACTGCAAACTGAACATTGCATCCACCAGCAAAATCTCCAATACTTCTCATCATTTTGATCGCCATATCCCTCATTTTTTGATAAGTTGTGTCACTCAAAGTCATGGCGGGTGCAACTGTGATAGAATCTCCAGTATGTATCCCCATTGGATCCATATTTTCGATTGAGCAAATGATAACTACATTATCATTAGCATCTCTTAGTAATTCTAGCTCATACTCCTTCCACCCAATTAACGCTTTGTCAATCATAACCTCATGTATAGGAGAAGTTTCTAATCCTCTTGTCAATAATTCATCAAAATCTTTTTCTTCATAAACAAAAGAAGCACCAGTCCCACCCAATGTAAATGAGGCTCTAATTACAAGAGGAAATCCAAACTTTTGGGCAATTTCCTTTCCTTTTAGATATGATGTAGCTGTAGCTTGGGGTGCCATGGGGATCCCAATATCTAACATTAGATTTCTAAACTGCTCTCTATCCTCAGTAATATTAATAGCGTTAATATCAACTCCAATTATTTTTACATTATATTCATCCCATATTCCTTTATCATCAGCTTCTATACAAAGATTTAATGCCGTTTGACCTCCCATTGTTGGCAATACTGCGTCAATTTGAGGATGCTCCTTTAAAATTTTAACTATTGAAGATGTGTTTAAGGGAAGTAAATATATATGATCAGCCATAACAGGATCTGTCATAATTGTTGCGGGATTTGAGTTAATCAATATGGTTTCTATACCATCTTCCTTTAAAGATCTTAGAGCTTGTGATCCAGAGTAATCAAACTCACATGCTTGACCAATAACAATTGGACCAGAACCTATTATAAGGAGAGATTTCAGGCTAGTATCTTTCGGCATTGAATTAAAGTTTTTTAAATGTACTAATCAAAAAAATAAAAAAAAAGGTGTTACTATTAGTAACACCATATAATATATTAACAATTGTTAATCATTTTTATTTCGGGCTATTTTCAGATGAAACCGAAAGCTTCTTTCTACCCTTTGCTCTTCTTCTAGAAAGCACTTTTCTTCCAGCGGCAGTAGACATTCTCTCTCTGAAACCGTGTTTATTTTTTCTCTTACGCTTTGAAGGCTGAAAGGTTCTTTTTGGCATCTTAAATTATTTATATGTTTTAAAACTAAAACTGCGGGCAAATATACAAAGAGTTTTTACTTAAACAAATCAATTTATTTAATTATTATCAATTTGTTTTTTATTAATTTTATTGACTTAAATTGTAAAAAAATATGTTTAACAAGTATTTCAAAATAGTATTATCATTATTAATTTTTGCTCTATCAATTCAGCAATTTATTGATGGTTCAGTAGGATCTACTGGAAATGGAATTATGTTGATTTTACTGTCATTAGTTTTTGTTTTTTTATTTTTTAGAAATGAATTTTTAATATTCGCATTTTTTCAATTAAGAAAGCAAAATCTGGATGGAGCAAACAGATGGTTAAACAGGATTAAAAACCCAAAATCAGCACTTACAAAAAAACAGCAGGGTTATTTCAATTATCTAAAAGGACTAATAATATCTCAAGAAAATATGAATCAAGCTGAAAAATATTTTCGCACAGCAATATCATTAGGCTTGAATATGGATCATGATTTAGCAATGGCTAAATTAAATTTAGCTGGAATACTTTTTACTAAGAGAAGAAAAATTGAAGCTCAAAAACTACTAAAAGAAGCTCAAGATCTGGATAAAAATGGAATGTTAACTGATCAAATAAAAATGATGAAAAGCCAAATGAAAAAAACAAATATTCCAAATCAACATTTTGGAAGAAATAATATGAGAAGAAGGTGAGTTTTTAACTTTCAATCAATGAAGGTAAATTTTCATTAAACCACTTTGCTTTTAATATTATCATTTCATGTCTTCCGCCCTTAATTTTTATACATTTTGAAATATTTTCAATTGGGAATACCTTGTCTTTATCTCCATGAATATGTATCAAATCTGGTCTGTATTTTTCTTGTTTCCAGTTTAAAAGGCTCCAAACAGCCCATTCAAGATATATTTCATTTCTTTCCGTTAAATATCTTTCGGCAAGATCAATTCTCTTATATAATTTATTTATGTTGAGTTTGAGTGAAAACTTGATGAAGTTATCAAACATACCGAATGGGAGAGCATTGTTAAGTTGATAATCTCTCGCAATTTTATAAAGAATTGGATATTCTTTATGACTTTTTACACTAGAAACAATAATCAATTTTTTCACCTTTATAATTTTATCAAGTTCTTGAGCAATAATTCCACCAAAAGACACCCCCAATAAAATGGGGTTCTTGTGTTTAATTTTTTTAGACAATCTGACACAGTAAGTCTTTATACTTTCATTTTTTTTTGGTTGAATCCAATCAATTCTGTGTAAAGAATATTTTTTATCATCAAGCTTTATATTTTCAAAAACCATTGAGCTGGCTGCTAAGCCTGGCATCATATAAATGTGAGATTTTTTATTTGTAATCAAGTTGATAATTAATGGTTTAGTATAAATTTATTATTTTTGCACTTAACTTTTTGATAAAGTTTTGTTAAATGGAAATAGTGGACAACAATTTTTTAAGACAATTTGAAACCAAAGTTGTTGGTGGATTAGCAATTATCGAGTATTCTGTACAGGAAAGAAAGATTTTCTTAACTAAAATTTTCGTTCCTGAAATAAAGTCTAAAGATGACTTTTCCGAAAAATTTATTTCAGAAGTTTTAGAAATTATCCGAGACAGGAATATAAGTGTTGTTCCAACAGCTGCAATTATAACAAAGTTTATCAGAAAAAACAGAAAGTACAAGTCCCTACTACCAGTTGGAATAAGAATATAAATATTGCTTTTCCTTCTTCGGTTTTTTTTCGCTTAATTTAATTCGTACAAAGCCATCATTATCAATTTCTATGAGCTTAGCTTGAACAATCTTATTTGATAGCTTAGGATTCCATGGATGTCTAACCTTTACATAATTGTCCGTATATCCGTAAATATATCCAAGTTTATTCTCAGACTCAAATAAAACAGGTCTAACTCTATTAATTTGAGAATTATAAAATATTCTGCGCTTTTTTTCGGAAAGAGATCTCAGCATTTTACTTCTTTGATATCTAACATTTTTAGGTACAGGATCAAGCATATTTGAAGCTTCGGTATTATCTCTTTCTGAATATGAAAAAACATGCAAATATGAAATATCTAAATTTAATAAAAAACTATAAGTTTCCTGAAAGTCTGAATCAGTTTCACCAGGAAAGCCAACAATCACATCTACACCAATACATACATTGTTAATCTTTGAGTGAATATATCTAATCCTATCTTCATAAAGCTCTTTTTTGTATCGCCTCTTCATTAATCCTAATATCTTATTCGAACCGCTTTGCAATGGAATATGAAAATGAGGTACAAATAAGTTACTAAATGCAACAAAATCAATTATATCGTTTTTTAATAGATTAGGCTCAATTGATGAAATTCTAAACCTATTAATGTTTTTTGTTAAATCTAATTCTTTTATTAACTCAAGGAAGGTAGTTTTATGCTTCTTGTTACCAAATTCACCTTTGCCATAATCACCAATATTTACGCCTGTTAAAATAATTTCTTTTATGTCTTTTGACGCAATTTCAGAAACATTCATTTTAATATTTTCAAGATTATCACTTCTAGAAATACCCCTAGCATTTGGAATTGTACAATATGTGCATTTGTAGTCACAACCGTCCTGAACTTTTAAAAATGATCTTGTTCTTTCATCAACTGAGTAACTACTTTCATATTTATTAACATCATTAATATCACAGGAATAAACAAAGCTATTTGCTTTATCAAGTTGACCAACATAATCGATTGCATTAAATTTTTCATTTGCCCCTAACACCAAATCAACACCAGGGATCTCAGATATGGATTTAGGCTTAAGCTGAGCATAACATCCTACAACAATATTAAACGCATTTGGGTTATTTTTTTTTGCTCTGTTTAAAACATTTTTAAACTTTTTGTCAGCATTATCAGTAACAGAGCATGTATTAATCACATAAAAATCTGCTTTTTTCGAAAAATCCGTTAATTCAAAACCATTTTCTACAAATGATCTTGCAATTGTTGAAGTTTCTGTGAAATTTAACTTACAACCTAGGGTGTAAAAAGCGACTTTTTTCTTTGTTGACATATAAAACTTCTAAAAGGATTGTAAATTTACGACTAATTATGTTTCTCAAAAAAATAAAGCTTGATATTTAAACAAAAAATATTCCCGATAATATTAGCAATACTTATATCCATTTGCTCTTGCGAAAACAAAAATTTAATTGATGAAAGCACTGTATTTAGATATAATGAGCATAAAAATATTAATTCGTTAGATCCAATTTTTGCTAAAGATATTGCAAACATACAAGCTGTAAACCAACTATTTAATGGGCTTGTAGAAATGGATAATAAATTAAATGTGGTCCCATCCATAGCAAAAAGTTGGGAAATTTCAGAAAATGGTAAAATTTATTCTTTTAAAATTGATACAACAGTAAAGTTTCATCCTCATCCTAAACTTAAGAAAAGAAACGTTACTGCGTATGATTTTGAATATAGTTTTAACAGATTATTAGATCCTAAAAACGCATCTCCAGGAAGATGGGTCTTCGATAAAGTAGATAATTTCAAAGCGAAAAATGATTCAATATTTGAAATCGAACTAAAATTTCCATTTAATGCTTTTTTAGGTATACTTACCATGAAATATTGCTCAGTCGTTCCTAAAGATATTGTGGAGTATTACGATGAAGATTTTAGATCAAATCCAATCGGTACAGGACCTTTTAAATTCAAGAGATGGGAAGAAAATATCAAGCTAGTTTTGAGAAAAAACAATGATTATTTCCAAAGGGATCTTAATGGATCGCAATTACCTTACCTAGAGGCGGTTTCGGTTACCTTTCTTCCAGAAAAACAAAGTGAATTTTTACAGTTGGTAAAAGGTGAAGTTGATTTTATTTCTGGACTTGACAACTCTTATAAGGACGAAATAATAAATATTTATGGTGAGTTAAACAGAAATTATGAAAATAAAATTAAAATGTTACGTGGTCCATACCTAAACACTGAATATTTAGCTTTTTTTATGGAATCCGAAAAAAATGAAATTAAATCAGATTTGATAAGAAAAGCTATAAATATTGGATTTGATAAAAGAAAGATGATAAAATTTCTAAGAAACGGTGTTGGTATTCCTGCAAATGCTGGATTTATTCCGATTGGATTACCAGGTTATAAAGAATTTAATATTAATAAATATAATCCAGAACTTGCAAAAAGTTATGTTAAGAGATTTAAAGAGAAATTTAATGTATCACCCTCTCTCAGGCTTACAACATCCAGTAATTATCTAGATTTTTGTGAATTTATTCAAAAAGAACTTGAAAAGTTGGGTATTGAAATTATTATAGATGTCATTCCTGGATCTGCATTAAAACAAGCTAAAGCTAACGGAAAATTAGACTTCTTTAGAGCAAGTTGGATTGCTGATTACCCTGATGCTGAAAACTACCTATCTCTATTCTACAGCAAAAATTTTGCTCCAAATGGACCAAATTATACTCATTTCAGCGATTACGAATATGATAAAATCTATGAAAATTCGTTAAAAGAAACTAATCCCGAAAAATCTAAGTCGATCTACTCTAAGCTAGATTCGATAATCTCATCTAAATCTATTATAGTTCCATTGTTTTATGATGAAGTGATAAGGTTTGTTTCTAAAAATGTAGTTGGAATGGAAATAAATGCAACTAATCTATTAGATTTAAGAAAGGTTAAAAAAAATAATTAAAGATATTTTTTCATTACTACGTTATTAATTTCAAAACCATTTCTAGCATAGAAATTAACCAAAGTTTCTTTACAAAAAAGTGTAATTCTGTAACAACCTTTATTTTTAGCTACTTTAATTAACTCTTTTATCAGAGACACACCTATCATCTTACCCCTAACTTCTGAATCAACAACAATATCTTCAATATGTCCAGCTACTTCTCCTCTTACCTTATTTTCAATAACAACACTTCCATATGCAACGATTTTATCATTATATAAGCCAACTACTGAGTTTGAACTGGTATTATTAATAAAATCACTCCAAGCTTTGTCTTTATCTACAGTTGAAATATCCATATTTTTCAACTGATTTAATAAAAGAAAAACTTGATCTAAATCCTTTCTTTCAATATTTCTAAATATAACTTTTGACATTTGAAAAATTCATGATTTAAGATAAATGTAAAAAAAAAGCCTCTCAATTATATTTAAGAGGCTTAATAATTTCTTTAAACAATATTATTTTTTGTTGAATTTAGCATACTTAGTTTTGAACTTATCAATTCTACCTGCAGTGTCAACCAACTTAGCTTTTCCTGTATAGTATGGATGAGAAGTTCTTGAAATTTCTAACTTTACTAGAGGATAATCTACTCCTTCAACAGAAACAGTTTCACTTGTCTGTGCAGTCGATTTAGCTAAAAAAATATCATTGTTAGACATGTCTTTGAACGCAACAAGTCTATAATTTTCAGGGTGTATACCTTTTTTCATTTCAGTGATTTTGAGGTGCAAATTTATTGATTTTTTAATATTAAACAATAATTGACTAAAATTAATTTAATTTTTATGGAGTATCGTTTTTGTATATTTGATGCAAATATGAAAAATTATGGAAACTAACCTAAAGAAAAATACGATTGATCTAGGCGTTAAACTGGGAACACTTCTCTTTATAGTTACAGCTGTAATTTATGTTATAGATATAAAATTATTTACCAATTTTACTACAATGCTAGCCTACATGATACCAGCGCTCGCATTTAGCATATATTCTGTTATTAGCGCAAGGAAGCTTCAAAATCAGATAATATCTTTCAAAGAGGCATTTATAGCATATTTTTTATGCATCGCTATTGGATATTTAATAGTAACAATGGGGAATATTGCACTTTTTAAGTTTATTGATCCAGGTGCAGCAGATCTAATCCATGAGGAAATAATGATAGCATCAAAAGAAATGCTTGAAAATTTTGGCACCCCATCTGATGTTGTTTCTGCTACTATGGATGAAATGCAAAATAATCATTCCTTTTCTTATCCTGCTATTTTTCAAAATTATGCTAATGCACTATTAAGAAATGCTATTTTCGGCCTAATTATCGCTGGAATCTTTAAAAAATCATAATATTTAATGAATATTTCTGTAGTCATACCTCTTTTAAATGAAAAAGAATCTCTAAGAGAATTAACCGATTCTATTTTAGATGTTATGAAAAGTTATAACTTTTCGTATGAAATCATTTTCATTGATGATGGCAGTAGTGACAAATCATGGGATATTATAGAAGAACTTTCATCTAAATCAAACACAATAAAAGGGATAAAATTTCACAGAAATTACGGAAAATCTCAGGCACTTCATGCAGGATTTCTAAAGTCCCAAGGACAAGTAGTTTTTACAATGGATGCTGACCTTCAGGATGATCCAAGGGAAATTCCTGCCATGTATGATATGATAATGAATGATGATTTTGATATTGTCTCGGGTTGGAAGAAAAAAAGATTTGATTCGGTGATATTTAAAAATATACCTTCAAAAATTTTCAATTTTGCCGCTAGGACTACATCAGGAATAAAGCTAAATGATTTTAACTGTGGATTAAAAGCTTTTAAAAAAGGTGTTATTAAGAGTATTAATGTTTATGGTGAGATGCACAGATACATTCCCATTCTTGCAAAAAACGAAGGTTATAAAAAAATTGGAGAAAAAATTGTCAACCATAGAGCTAGAAAATATGGAAAAACAAAATTTGGACCTAGTAGGTTTTTATACGGTTTTCTTGACCTCTTAACCATATGGTTTATTTCAAGTTTTGGAAAACGACCAATGCATTTGTTTGGTTCACTAGGACTTGTTTTAATTACAACAGGATTTTTATTTGCGGCTTATCTAGGCTACGATAAAATAATCCTTAATCCTGGTGGAAGACTTATCACTGAAAGACCAGAGTTTTATATCAGTTTGGTTACTATGATTATCGGTAGTCAGTTCTTCTCAATGGGTTTTATAGGTGAACTAATGCTGAAAAGCATCAATCAAAAACCTCAGTACATAATCCAAAAGCAAACAAATTTGTGATTAATTTAACAACTTATCTACAAAAGATTCTCTTCTATAAGTATAATTTTGAAGTCAATTTATTGTATGAATAATATTGTAAAAAAAAATATTGAAGAGTGGTCAAATTACCCTTTTTGTGAAGAAACCCAAAATAAACTAAATCATTTAAAAAATGATAAGGTTAAATTATCTGATGCTTTCTATAGAAATTTAGAATTTGGAACAGGTGGAATGAGGGGGTTAATGGGTATAGGAACAAACAGAATAAATAAATATACAATTGGAAAAAATACTCAGGGAATTTCAAACTTTATAAACAGCAATTACCATGATAATAAATCAGTTGTTATTGCTTATGATTGCAGGAATAATAGCAGTGAATTAGCAAAAATTGTTGCTGAAGTTTTTTCTGCTAATGAAATCAAAGTTTATCTCTTCTCGTCTTTAAGACCAACACCTGAGCTTTCATATGCGGTCAGAAAATTAAAATGTTTATGTGGAATCGTTTTAACAGCCTCACACAATCCTCCTGAGTATAATGGATTCAAAGTATATTGGAAAGATGGAGGACAAATAGTCCCACCCATCGATAATTTTTTAATATCCGAAATTGAAAAATTAAAATTCAAAGAAGTAAATTTTAATTCTAAACCAGAATTAATCGAAATAATAGATGAAGAAATCGATAAACCATTTATTAATATCTGCTTAGAGAATGCAATAAACAAAGATGTCAAAAATAGAAATAACAGTAACATTATATTCACTGCTTTGCATGGCACAGCATCTACCATAATCCGAACATTGCTAAATAAAGCAGGATATAAGAATATTAGTTATGTAGAATCTCAAATGATTGCTGATGGTAATTTCAGCACGGTTAAATCCCCAAATCCTGAGGAAATTGAGTCATTAGACCTAGCCTTAAAACTTGGTGATAAAGAAAAAGCAGACATAGTCATAGGTACAGATCCAGATGCTGACAGACTGGGTGTAGCAATTAGAAACTTAAAAAATAATTTAACGTTGATTAATGGTAATCAACTAATGGTTTTAATGTTTAACTATGTTCTTGATAAAAAGAAATCTGAAAAAACATTGAATAAAAATCATTTTGTGGCATCAACAATAGTTTCTACTCCAATGATTAAAAATATTGCAAAATACTATAATGTTGATTTTAAATTAAGCCTAACAGGTTTTAAATGGATTGCTAAAATGATAGAAGATTTTCCTGATCAAAAATTTTTGATTGGTGGAGAAGAAAGTTTTGGTTTAATGATTGGTGATGCTGTTAGAGATAAAGATGCTTTAACTGCAAGCTTAGCCGCTTGTGAAATGATATCTTACTACAAACAAAAAAATTCTTCAGTTTTCAAAGAGTTAATAAAACTTTATTGCCTTCACGGTTTTTACAAGGAAAAATTAGTTTCAATAGTTAAAAACGGAGAAAAGGGACAAGATGAAATAAAAAAAATAATTAATGGTTTTAGAAAAAAACCTCTTGATTATATTTCAGAATCTAAGGTTAAGTATTTTTGTGATTATTCAATTTCATTAAAGAAAAATTTAATTAGTGGTGTCTCTGAAAATATTATTTTACCTAAATCGAATGTTATTGAATTTGAATCAGATGATGGTTGTAAGATAATTTTAAGGCCAAGTGGTACTGAGCCAAAAATTAAAATGTATATATCTGTAAATGAAGATTTAAACAGTATTGATGAATTTGAAAAAGTTGATAAAATCCTGAATGATAAGATTGAAAAAATAATTAAAAGTATTGATTTATGAATACAAACTACTTTAATAGAATTTTTGGATATGCTTGGGTATATAAAAAATACTTCATACTAAATATCATATCTAATATTTTTTATGCCTTCTTTGGAACTCTTTCAATGATTTCTCTATTCCCGATGTTAAAAGTTCTTTTTAATCAAACCGAACAACTAAATCAACCTCCTGTATGGGAAGGTGTTTCTGAGATTGCAAATTTTGTCGAAAATTATCTAAACTACTTTGTTACCACTAAAAAAGCAACTGGTAGTGATGATGTGCTAATCTTTATGGTTTCTATAATCATAATTACTTTTTTACTTAAAAATGTCTTTAATTATTTGGCAATGTACTTTATAACATTTCTTAGAAATGGTGTTGTTAGAAATATTAGAAATGAGATATATGGTCAAATTATCAAATTATCACTTTCCTTCTATTCTGAGAAAAAAAGAGGAGATATTGTAGCCAGAATTTCATCTGATGTCCAAGAATTAGACAACTCATTTCTTTCAATCTTTGAGTTAATTGTAAAAGATCCCTTAATGGTTTTATTTACACTGGTTTCAATGTTTTTGATTAGTCCAAAACTAAGCATATTTGTAATTATTTTTATACCACTCTGTGGGTTTGTAATTTCTATTGTAGGAAAATCACTTAGAAGAAAATCCCTCAAAGTTCAAAAGGAACAAGGTCAATTTATTTCACTAGTAGATGAAACTCTTTCAGGTATGAAAATCCTTAAGATTTTTAATGCAGAAAATAAGTTTTTAGAAAAATTTACAAATTCAACAAAAAGATTTTATCAATTTTCAAATAGCGTTTTAAATAGAAAAAACCTTGCTAGTCCACTTAGTGAATTTTTAGGAATTTCTTCGATAGCTGGAGTATTATGGTTTGGTGGAATTATGGTGTTAAATGAAAATTCACTGGATGCCAGTGCATTCATTGTATACCTGGGACTTGCATATAATATTCTAACTCCTGCAAAATCATTAAGCAGAGCAACTTATAAGGTAAAAAAGGCAGCTGCCGCAGCAGAAAGAATATTTCACATAATTGATAATGAAACGATCGTTAAGGAGGAACCAAATGCTATAAATATTAATTCTTTTGATGATAAAATTGAATTCAAAAATATGTCATTTTCTTATGATGATGAGAATGTGTTGAACAATTTTAATTTATCTATAGCAAAAGGAAAGAATATTGCATTAGTTGGTCAGTCAGGTAGTGGAAAGTCAACCATTGCAAACCTTATATGTAGATTTTATGATGTAGATTCTGGATCAATTAATATTGACGGAAATAACATTAAAAAATTAAAAAAGGAATCACTTAGGGAGTTAATTGGGTTAGTAACACAGGACTCAATTTTATTTAACGATTCCATAAAAAATAATCTTTTAATTGCTAAACCAAATGCTTCAGATGATGAATTAATTGATTGTTTAAAAATTGCTAATGCTTGGGATTTTGTAAATAAATTACCTGAAGGTATTGATAATAATATAGGGGATTCTGGAAACAAATTATCTGGAGGTCAAAAACAAAGATTAAGTATAGCTCGTGCGGTTTTAAAAAATCCTCCAATTTTAGTTTTAGATGAAGCTACCTCTGCCCTTGATAGTGAAAGTGAAAAACTTGTTCAAAATGCATTGGATAATCTTATGAAAAATAAGACTTCAATCGTAATTGCTCATAGATTGTCAACCATACAAAATGCTGACAATATAATTGTTTTAGATAAAGGGAAAATAATTGAATCAGGAGTTCATAAAGATTTGATGAAAAAAGACGGAATTTATAGCAATCTAGTTAAAATGCAATCTATTTAGTAGCCTGTTTAAAAGAGGTGGATAACTATTTATTTTAGTCAATTTATTTTGATAATTAATAAATTAATTTCGATTAAATTTAGCTTTCATATTTATATCAAATGATTTCCTTTTTTGAATCTAAAAATCAATCAGTTTTTGCAGTTCAAACAAAAAAATCTTTTTCTGAAAACGAGATAAAAAAGCTAGAATGGTTATTTGGCAATACTACTTTCATTTCAGATCCTATAGTCAACCTTAATCTAATTGGGCCCAGAGCAGCTATGGTTTCTCCTTGGAGTACAAATGCAGTAGAAATTTGTCAAAATATGGGATTAACTTCTGTAGTCAGAATTGAAAAATATAATCTAAAAAGTGATGATTCGATTGATTTTGACCCCATGTTAAATGAAAAGTTCAGTTCTCTTAGTCAGGATCTATTTAAGATAAATGTCATCCCAGAGAAAATTACCCATATTAATAATATTGAAAAATATAATCAAAAAGAAGGTTTATCATTAAGTCCAGATGAAATTTCCTATCTCAATAATGTTTCTAAAACAATAAAACGTGAACTAACTGACTCTGAGATATTTGGGTTTTCACAGGTTAATTCTGAACATTGTAGACATAAAATATTCAACGGGAAATTTGTGATTGACGGGCAAGAGAAAGATGAAAGCTTATTTTCATTGATTAAAAAAACATCCAAAACAAATCCAGATAATATAGTTTCTGCATATAAAGATAATGTAGCATTTATAAAGGGTCCAAAAGTTATTCAATTTGCTCCCTCCAAATCCGATGAGTCAAACTACTACATTTATAAAGAAATTGATACGGTAATTTCCTTAAAAGCAGAAACTCATAATTTTCCCACCACTGTTGAACCTTTTAACGGAGCAGCAACAGGTTCTGGTGGTGAAATTAGAGATAGATTAGCCGGGGGAAGAGGCTCAATACCATTGGCTGGAACTGCCGTTTACATGACACCATATTCCAGAATCAATAATAAAGAATGGGAAAATAATATTGAAGAAAGAAAATGGTTATATCAAACTCCGCTTGAAATATTAATAAAAGCCTCTAATGGTGCTTCAGACTTTGGAAATAAATTTGGGCAACCCCTCATTTCTGGATCTGTCCTTACTTTTGAAAATGATAATGATGGAGAAATTCAATCTTATGACAAAGTCATAATGTTAGCTGGTGGAATTGGTTTTGCCAACAAAGAACACTCTATAAAAAGTAAGCCTGAAAAGGATGATTTGATTGTAATTATGGGTGGTGATAATTACAGAATTGGTATGGGTGGAGCAGCTGTTTCGTCGGCAGATACCGGTGAGTTTTCTACTGGAATTGAATTAAACGCTATTCAAAGGTCTAATCCTGAAATGCAAAAAAGAGTAGCAAATGCTATTAGAGGTACTTTAGAAAATGATAAAAATTGTATAGTCTCCATTCATGATCATGGTGCTGGTGGTCATTTAAATTGTTTAACCGAGCTCGTAGAGGAAACTGGAGGATTCATTGAATTGGATAATTTACCTATTGGAGACCCAACACTTTCAAATAAAGAAATAATCGGAAATGAATCTCAGGAGAGAATGGGGTTAATTATAAAAAAAGAAAATATTGATGAATTTATAAGGATATGTCATAGAGAAAGAGCCCCTGTATATATTGTTGGTCGAGTCACAGATGATAATAGATTCACTATACACTCTGAAAAATCAAATCTTAGCTGTGTTGACCTTGATTTAGGTCATTTTTTTGGAAGTTCTCCACAAACCATTTTGAAAGATCAAACTATCTCCAAAAAATATAAAGATATTAAATATTCTAATGGACTTATTCATAATTACATTGAGCAACTATTTAGCTTAGAATCTGTAGGCTGTAAAGATTGGTTAACAAATAAAGTTGACAGATGTGTTGGTGGAAAAGTTGCAAAACAACAATGTGTTGGTGAACTACAGTTGCCTCTTAATAATTGTGGAGTAATGGCATTAGACTACTCTACTAAACATGGTGTAGCAACATCCATTGGACACTCTCCAATATCAGCATTAATTGATCCAAATGCGGGAAGTAAAAATAGTATAGCTGAAGCATTAACCAATATAATTTGGGCCCCGATTGAAAATAGTTTAAAAGGGGTCTCTCTATCAGCTAATTGGATGTGGCCATGTAAGAATGAGGGTGAAGACGCAAGACTTTATAAAGCGGTTGAATCAGTTTCAAAATTTGCAATTGAATTAGGCATTAATATTCCAACTGGGAAGGATTCTTTATCAATGAATCAAAAATATGAAAAGATAGAGGTTAAGTCCCCTGGAACTGTAATTGTCTCAGCAACTGCTCATTGTAATAATATTTATAATATTATTGAACCCGTATTTAAACTTGACAAAGGATCTATTTTTTATATTAATCTATCCTCAGATGATTTTAAATTAGGTGGATCAGCCTTTTCTCAAATAATTGGTAGTATCGGAAATAATACACCAACTATAATCAATTCAAAATATTTTGTCAATGTTTTTGAAACAATACAAAAAATGATAAAAAATAATCTTATTGTAGCCGGCCATGATATTGGTTCAGGAGGATTTATTACATCTTTAATGGAAATGTGTTTTTCTACTAAAAACATTGCTGCAAATATTGATTTGTCATCATTAAATGAAAATGATACGGTCAAAATACTGTTTTCAGAAAATTGTGGAATAATTATTCAGGGTAAAGATGACGAAATAGAAAAAGAATTAATCGATAATGGAATAACTGCCTACAAAATCGGTAAAGTTATTAAGGGAAATAAGTTGGAAATAAAAAATCAAGAAAATGAATTTTTATTTGATTTGGAAAAATACAGAGATTATTGGTTTCACACTTCTACTCTGCTCGACAGCAAACAAACTTCTAACAACTTAGCTGATGTTAGATTTAAAAATTACAAGAACCAACCACTAAAATTTAAGTTTCCTAAAAATTTTAGTGGCAGCTTAACAAAATTTTCATCTGGAAAAAAGCCAAAAGCAGCAATATTAAGAGAAAAAGGCAGCAATAGTGAAAGAGAATTAGCTAATGCTCTACATCTTGCAGGATTTAATGTTAAAGATATTCACATGACTGACCTGATTTCTGGAAAAGAAACATTACAGGACATTCAATTTTTAGGTGCAGTTGGAGGTTTTTCTAACTCTGATGTTCTTGGTTCAGCTAAAGGATGGGCAGGATCATTTAGGTATAATGAAAGCGCAAGAAAAGCACTAGAAAACTTTTTTTCCAGAAAGGATACTTTATCTATTGGTATATGTAATGGATGTCAATTATTCATGGAACTTGATTTAATATATCCAAGACATGAAAACCATGGAAAAATGACTTTTAATGATTCAAGAAAACACGAAAGCAATTTCACATCGGTGAGAATAAACACCAATAATTCAATTATGTTAAACTCACTTGAACAGTTAAATTTAGGGGTATGGATTAGTCATGGTGAGGGAAAATTTAAACTTCCCTACCCAAAAGAAAATTATAATATAGTTGCGGAATACGGATATCCAGATTATCCATCCAACCCAAATGGCTCTGATTACAATACAGCCATGTTATGTAGCGATGATGGAAGACATCTTGTAACAATGCCACACATAGAGAGATCACTATTTAAATGGAATTGGGCATATTACGAAGATGGCAGGGATGATATATTAAGCCCCTGGATATTGGCTTTTTTAAATGCAAAAAATTGGATTTTAGAAAATTCCTGACTTTTCGGAATAATATTTGCCCTAACCTAGTAAAAAAATTAATGAAAAAAAATCTACTTTTTCTTTTTTTAATTATAATGACAGGGACTGGGTTGTCACAGCAGTCAGAAATTTTCTATAAAATTAAAATCAATTATTCAAATCAAGAGGATTTATTAAAACTTGCCAATAATGGAGTGTGTATTGACCATGGTTTAAACAAAAAAAATCATTTTTTTATCTCTGATTTTTCAGGGGATGATTTACAAAAGATTAATTCATTAGGCTTCACATATGATATATTGATTGATGATGTGGTTAACTTTTATCAAAACAGAAACAAATCTAAATCTAATATTAAATCAAATGAGTTTTGTGATTCTGGAAATGATGATTACACTACTCCAGAAAACTATGATGTAAAAGACGGAAACGATTTTGGTGGTTTTTACACTTATGATGAAATGATAAGTGAACTTGATGACATGTATAATCAATATCCAAATTTAATTTCCCAAAGAATTGACTTAAAAGATAGCAATTACAATGGATCACCTCATATTCATGAAACTTATGAAGGAAGGTTTTTACAAATGGTTAAAGTATCTGACAATCCAAATGTAGATGAAGATGAACCTCAAATTTTATACACTGCTCTTCACCATGCAAGAGAGCCTGGATCCATGCAGCAATTGATTTTTTTCATGTGGTATTTACTTGAAAATTACGATTCAAATGATAGCATTAAACAGATTATAGATAACTCAGAGCTATATTTTGTTCCTTGTGTTAATCCTGACGGATATATTTATAATGAGACTAGCGAACCAAGTGGTGGTGGAATGTGGAGAAAAAATAGAAGGGATAGTCACGGAGTGGATAATAATAGAAATTATTCTTACATTGATGAGAATGGTAACGAAGTCTGGAACACTTCGGGCACATCTAATAATCCAAATGGTAGCACCTATGCTGGCGATGAACCTTTTTCTGAAGCTGAAAATAGAGCTATTAAATATTTAGTTGAATCAAAAAATTTCAAATTAGCCCTTAACAATCACACCTATGGAAATTTACTTTTATATCCATATGGATACGATTACAATCAACCAACTGAAGATAATGAGATTTATGAATTTATATCTTCAGAACTTGTTAGCGAGAATAATTATGATAATATAATAAGTGCAGACTTGTACCCTGCTGCAGGTGATAGTGATGATTTTATGTACGGTATGTTAATCACAGAAGATAATCAAACTAGAGAAAAAATATTTGCAATGACCCCAGAAATTGGGAGTTCATTTTGGCCTCAAGCATCAACTATTGAAGGTCTTTGTAAAGATATGATACATTTGAATCTAACCGCCGCTAAAATGATAGGGAATTATGCAACTCTAGAAGACAACACACCAAATTTCATTAATGACACAAATTTTCAGTCAAATTTTAGTATTCAAAGGCTAGGTATTATTGATGATGGAAATTTTTCTATTTCTTTAACTCCGGTTTCAACAAATATAGAATCGGTATCATCAGAGATTAATTTGAATTCTCTACAAATTGGTGAAATTATTGAAAGTGCTTTCGAGGTTAATTTAAACGTGGCGATCAACCAAGGGGATAGTATTGTTTATAAATACATTTTAAATAATGGTTTATATGAAGAAGAAATATTGATAAACAAAATATATGGAGAACCACAAATAATTATAGAAGACGAAAGCGATAATTATACTAATTATTGGAGTGATGATTCTGATTGGTCAAATACATACGAGGAATATTTTTCTCCTGAGACTAGTGTGACAGACTCACCATATTCTAATTATAGCAATAACTCACAAGAAATAATTCAATTAATAAATACCGTTGACCTTTCAAGTCTCAGTTATGCGGAAATCAATTTTGATGCTAAGTGGAATATTGAATCAGGATATGATTACGTTCAACTGGAAATTTCTACTGATAATGGAAATTCATGGATTCCCCAATGTGGAAAATATACAGCCAAAGGCATTGAAACACATGATTATGCCTTAGATGAACCTCTATATGATGGTAATCAATCTGATTGGATTAATGAAAGCATATCATTAACAGATTATATAGGTGAGGAAATTTTGGTTAGATTTAAACTATATACAGATGGTGGATTGCGAAGAGATGGATTCTATTTTGATAATTTCAAAATTAAGGGTCTCTCGGAAAACTTAAATAATAATGAGGTTGATCAAACTAATTTTAAAATATACCCCAACCCGGTAAATAATTACATAAATATTTACTCAAATAATGAAATATCTAAGATTGAAATTTATGATTTATTTGGTAAAAAACTCTTGGCAAAAGAAAAGGAAAATTTAAATAGATTCAACCTATCTCAATTAAGTTCTGGGATATACTTATTCAA
The DNA here is from genome assembly GCA_902519075.1 of uncultured Bacteroidota bacterium. Classification (GTDB taxonomy): domain Bacteria; phylum Bacteroidota; class Bacteroidia; order Flavobacteriales; family Flavobacteriaceae; genus MED-G13. The sequence continues at coordinate 33,306 of CABYIO010000009.1, forward strand.
AATATTTTCTAGAGAAATGATTGAAGTTAAGAGAATTATAAAAAAATAAAATAATTTCTTAAATTTACTATGCATGCATAATATGTTGATTTATTTTAAACTATGATTGTCAATAAAGATTTTAAAAGTAGAGTTGATTTTGTTATGAGGCAAGGTTGGAAAAACATTGAAAAAATGTATAACAACGAAGCATCAAAATATGATTTAACATTTTCAATTGGCTTTACTTTAATTAGTATTGACCCAGAAAACGGTAGTCCATCAACTTCAATAGGTCCAATAATGGGATTAGAATCAAATAGTATTTCAAGAATATTAAATTCAATGGAAAATAAACATCTAATTAACAGAAGACCAAATCCAAATGATGGAAGAAGTATTATAATATCTTTAACCAAACTTGGTCATAAGAAAAGAGAAATTGTTACACAAAAAATAAGTCAATTTAAAAATTTATTAAGATCTAGAATTGACCCATCGGATTTAGATACTTTTCTTAGAGTTTCAACACAAGTGAATGAAATTATTGAAGAAGGTGGTTATTTTCAAAATTAAAATTCCCTTTCTTTATTAAGCTCAGTTTCACTATTTAGTTCATTTTGCGGAATCACCTTTAGAAATCTTTCATGCTGCTCAATAGAGTGAGCTATCTTATCGATGATATCATCTGTGGATTCGTTTTCATAATCAATTTTAAGAGGCTCCTTTATGATCATCGTCTGAAGAATATTTTTTTTCTTTACTCTAAGACCTTTTTTATCAAAGGACCTCCTAAAACCATCAATAACAATTGGAACTACCACTGGTTTATATTGCTTAATCAGAAATGCTGTACCTTTCCTTACTGGCTTGAAAGGAGTTGTAGTACCTTGTGGAAAGGTGATGACCCAACCATCATTTAATGCTTTTCCTATATTTGAAATATCACTAAATTTCACTTTTCTATTTACGTCTTCACCATTACTTCTCCAAGTTCTTTCAATGCTAACTGAACCTGCATAAGCTAAGATCTTTGGTATTAACCCTGCATTCATAGTTTCTTTTGCAGCTATAAAGTATATATTAAGTTTTGGATTCCATAAATAACTGATGTTCTTGATAGAATCAACTCTTCCTTTTAAACTAGCATTAAATACATGAAACATAGCTACAACATCAGCAAAATATGTTTGATGATTTGAAATAAATAGTACGTTAGAATCATTTAAATTTCTAATAATTTCAGATCCCTCAATTTTTAATTCATTAAAGCCTCGATACCTACGGTGACTATAAGCGCCAAGTATTCTTATAAGCCACTTTTTTAAAAAGAGTACATGTCCAAAAGGGTTTCTTTTAAAAAATTGCATACCTTAATATGATTTAAAATTTAAAGTGATGCTAAGTATCTTTCAGCATCTAATGCTGCCATACAACCTGTTCCGGCTGCAGTTATAGCTTGCCTATAAGTATGATCTGCTGCATCACCAGAAACAAAAACTCCTTCAACATTAGTTTTAGTTGAACCTAGTTCATTTACAATATAACCTGTTGAATCCATATTTAAAAAAGGCTTGAAAATATCAGTGTTAGGATTGTGCCCTATTGCAACAAAAAATCCAGTTGCCGGTATATCTTTTAACTCCTCGGTAATATTATTTTTGGTTAGTATCGATGTGACAACTTGACCATCACCCTTTACCTCCACTGTGGATGTGTTAAAAAGAATCTCGATATTTTCTGTTTTCTTTACCCTTTCTTGCATAATTTTTGAAGCTCGAAATTCATCTCTTCTTACAAGCATTGTTACCTTACTACATAATTTTGAGAGATAATGAGCTTCCTCACATGCAGAATCACCACCACCAACAATTACTACTTCTTGGTTCTTATAAAAAAACCCATCACATACAGCACAGGCTGATACACCGCCTCCAGACTCCAAGTATTTTTTTTCTGATTCCAAACCTAAATATTTTGCAGAGGCACCTGTGGAAATAATTACAGTTTTACACTCTAACTCATGCTCGTCATTAACCCACAATTTTAATTGATTGCTAAAATCAACCTTAGTTATCCAACCATTTCTTATATCAGTACCAAATCTTTCAGCTTGCTTTTGTAATTCAATCATCATGTCAGGGCCAGAAATTCCGTCCGGATAACCTGGAAAATTTTCAACATCAGTAGTTGTAGTCAACTGACCTCCTGGTTGTATTCCTTGATACAAAACAGGATTCATATTTGCTCTAGCTGCATATATTGCAGCAGTATATCCAGCAGGACCTGATCCGATAATAAGACAATTTATTTTTTCACTCATCATCATTTTATTTGATTAACAAAAATATGTAATTATTGTTTATTTGAGGCATTCATTTTAGCATTTAATAACTAGTTTTTTGTAATTTCATTATATGAAGAAATTTCTTAAATTATTCATTGTTTTTTGTTTTCTAAATAATTTATATTCTAATGAGTTAAAATATGAATTAGTTGTTGATGAGCTTGAGGTCCCATGGGCATTTGTTTTTTTGCCTGATAATTCAATTTTAATAACTGAAAGAAAGGGTGAATTAATTCATTTTAAAAATGGTGTCAGAAATAAAATCAAAAATCTTCCTGAAATCATCTCAAAAAATCAAGGAGGACTTTTAGATATTGAGCTGCACCCAAATTTCTCAGAAAATAAATGGATTTATATATCTTATTCCTCTTCTAATGACAAAAGCCCTGGAACAAATACAACTATTTTAAGATTCAAATTAAATGATGACTCAGCAGAAAATCAAGAGATTATATATAAAGCAACCCCGAATAGCAAAAGAACTTTACATTATGGAAGTAGAATAGTTTTTGATAAAGAAAATTATATTTTCTTCAGTATTGGTGATCGAGGCAATAGAGATCTTAATCCTCAAGATATTACAAGAGATGGTGGTAAAATTTACAGATTACATGATGATGGAAGAATACCTGTTGATAACCCCTTCGTAAATGAAAAAAATTCAAAAAAAGCAATATTCAGCTATGGACATAGGAATCCTCAAGGCATGTTCTATGATAAAAATGAGGATAAGATATGGATAAATGAACACGGTCCAAGAGGAGGCGATGAAATAAATATAATTAAGTCTGGGAATAATTATGGATGGCCATTGGCTAGTTACGGAATAAATTATATTGGGACAAAATTTACAGATAAAACTTCTATTAGAGGAATGATTGATCCAATTCATTATTGGGTTCCTTCTATTGCACCTAGTGGAATGGTATATATTGATAATCCAAATTATCCAACATTGAATAAAAGTATATTAATCGGATCTTTAAAATTTCAATATCTTCATCAATGTGTAATTGAAAACGGGGAAATGATTAAGGAAAATAGATTATTGGATCAAATTGGAAGGGTTAGATCTATTGAATTAGATAGTGATAAAAACATATATGTTGGAGTTGAAAATTTAGGTATTATTAAAATAATTGAATAGCATGTTCATTATCGGAATCACAGGTGGTACAGGGAGTGGTAAAACTACGATTATTAATAAAGTAAATAAATTGTTTAATCAATCAAATATTGGCTTATTATCTTCAGATTCATATTATAAAGACAACAGCAATTTAAACTTTAGTGAGAGGGAAAAGTTAAATTATGATACACCTGATGCAATAGACTTTGATTTACTAAATAATCATATTAGACTTCTAAAAACTGGCCAAGATATTAATGTACCCCACTACTGTTTTAGCACACACCTTAGGCTTAATACCTCAACATTATTTAAGCCAAAAAAAATTTTAATAATTGAAGGTATTTTAATTCTTAGTAATAGAACTTTAAGAGATCAAATTGATTACAATGTTTTCCTTGATTGTTCTAGAGATACAAGGTTTAGAAGAAGACTCAAGAGAGATATAAATGAAAGAGGAAGAAATTATGAGGATGTTATTAAATTATTTGAAAATCGTCTGGATAAGATGCATCAAATTCACGTGAAACCAATGAAAAAAGAATGTGATTTAGTTTTGGAAACAGAAAATAATACTAACATTGGTCTTCTCATTGATGTTATAAAAAAGAATATGAAATGAAAAATAGACTTTTAAAATTGATTAAGAGCACCTATGGTATCATTATAATTTTATTCATTATTTGGATGGTTTTTTTTGACAGTAATTCATTTATTATACATTATGAGTTAAATAATGACATAAATGAATTGAATGATCAAAAATCTTATTATGAAAAGGAAATAGCGAAAGATAATATAGAATTACAATTGATACAATCAGACTCAGGTCTTGAAAAATATGCCAGAGAAAAATTATTTATGAAAAAAGATAATGAAGAAATTTTTCTGATTGAATATGATACAATTTCTGATTAAATGAAAGAATCAAAAAATCTAGAAAAAGCATGGAGAGATAAAATAATTTTAGATCTTGGAGAGGATCGTTATAAAAAATTATTTTCTATAACCAATGAGGGCATCACTATTTCTCCTCATTACTCCTACAACAGAAAGTCTTTAGTTAATCCAGAAACCTTATTCTTCCCTAACGAATGGAATATTATCAACGAGATAAAATGCAATAAAACTACTAACCTAAATGAAGAGATAAAGCGATTGTATGCAAACGAAATAAAAAATTTAATTATATGTAATTATGAAGATCAATTTATTGATAATTCTTTTTTATCTCAAGGAAATATATATTTTAAATCGGAAAGACCTGTAAAATATAATTCTGAATTTAAACTATTAATTGAACCTAACTTGGACAGCAAAGCACCAATAGACTCATGTAAATTTGATCAAGAAAAATTCAGATTAAATTTATCCTCAGAATATTTTAAAAACTCTGGAGCAAACATCGTTCAAGAAATCGCATTTACTTTATCAGCTGGGATTGATTATGTTAATAAATTTGGAAAAGGTCTATTTAACAAAATATCATTCGAGTTAATTCAGGGTAATAATTATTTTTTTGAAATTGCTAAAATTCAAGCTTTTAGGATTTTGTGGAGTATTATTTCAAAGAAATATGGGAATCAAATAGATGATTGTATTATCACTGTAAAACCAACAACTAAAAATAAAACAACTAAAAATTATAATAATAATATAATCAGAACTACATCTGAGTGTATGTCAGGAATATTAGGTGGTTGTGATTTTATAAAATCTATTCCATATGACATAAAATTTAAAGATGAAAACGAGTTTTCTCAAAGAATTACTAATAATCAACTTTTAATTCTAAAAAATGAAACATCAATTGAATCTGTTAATAATGCAATAAGTGGTAGTTATTATATCACATATTTAATCGAAAAATTGGCTGAAAAATCTCTTGAGTTAATAAAGAAAATTGAAAATAATGGCGGATACTTTCATGATCAAAAAAATCAAATGATTTTTCAAGAGATTTTGTTGAACAAAAAGAAAGAAAAAGAACAATATGAGTCAGGAGATAAAGTTTTAGTCGGACAAAATAAATTTATAAATGATTAGAGAAGATCTAAATAAACTTGATTTAGCTGACTTTATACCCGTAAAAGGGGTTAATAATGAACAAAAAGAATTTGAGACTGATGAAAAAATCACTGTTAAGAATTATTATAACTTAAATGATTTGTCAAATCATAATCACATTCATTCAATTGCTGGCTTACCACCATTTGTTAGAGGACCATATTCATCCATGTATACCAATAGGCCTTGGACTATCAGACAATATGCTGGCTTTTCAACTGCCAAAGAAAGTAATCAGTTTTATAGAGAAAATTTAAAGGCAGGTCAAAAAGGCCTTTCTGTTGCATTTGATTTACCGACACACAGGGGGTATGACTCTGACAATCATAGAGTCATTGGAGATATTGGTAAAGCTGGAGTTGCAATTGACACTGTTGAGGATATGAAAATTTTATTTGAAGGTATACCTCTTGACAAAATGAGTGTATCAATGACCATGAATGGGGCTGTCTTGCCAATTATGGCATTTTATATTGTTGCAGCTGAAGAGCAAGGAGTGGATATTTCTAAACTTTCAGGCACAATACAAAATGATATTTTAAAGGAATATATGGTAAGAAATACTTTTATATATCCCCCAGAAGAATCAATAAGAATTATAGCGGATATTTTTGAATTTACAAGTAAAAATATGCCAAAATTTAATAGCATAAGTATTTCCGGTTATCATATGCAAGAAGCTGGTGCAAGTGCTGATCTGGAACTTGCTTACACCTTAGCAAATGGGATTGAATATGTTAAAACAGGAATTAATGCTGGTCTTAAAGTTGATGAATTTGCCAACAGATTCTCGTTTTTTTGGGGAATCGGGATGAATCACTTTATGGAAATAGCTAAAATGAGAGCAGCTCGTTTTCTTTGGGCAAAATTAATGAAGCAATTTAATCCTGAAAATGATAAATCATATTGTCTTCGCGCTCACTGCCAAACCAGTGGTTGGAGTTTGGCTGAACAGGAGCCATTTAATAATATTACTAGAACAACAATCGAAGCATTATCAGCGGTTTTCGGGGGAACACAAAGCCTTCATACAAATTCATTAGATGAAGCTATTGGATTACCAACAAAATTTTCATCAAAAATTGCCAGAGATACTCAACTTATAATTCAAGAAGAAATTGATGTTTGTAATACAGTTGACCCATGGGGAGGAAGTTATTATGTTGAAAGTTTGACCCATCAACTTATAGAAAGAGCTATGATTCATATTAATGAAATCAATGATGCTGGAGGTATGACAAAAGCAATTGAAAAGGGAATACCAAAAATGAGGATTGAACAGGCCGCAACAAGAAAACAGGCTAAAATTGATAATCAGAACTTTATAATTGTAGGGGTCAATAAATTTAAATTGAAGGAAGAGGAAATAATGAATTTTCTAGAAATAGATAATCAAGAAGTAAAAAATAATCAGCTAAAGAAATTAAAAAAAGTAAAAAATACACGAAATGAAACTGAAGTAGTTGAAATATTGAATGAGCTAAGTTTAGCCGCAAAGGAAAAAAATAAAAATTTATTAGCTTTATCAATAAAAGCTGCCAAAGCTAGGGCTACACTAGGGGAAATAAGCACTGCTTTGGAAAAAGAATTTGGGCGTTATAAGTCTGAAATTAAAAGTTTTTCGGGTGTATATAAATCAAATATGAAGGATAATAGTTCTTATTTAAATGCAGTAAATCTTTCAGATAAATTTGCTGAGATTGATGGGCGAAGACCTAGAATTTTAATAGCAAAAATTGGACAAGATGGGCATGATAGAGGTGCAAAAGTTATTGCAACTAGTTTCGCAGATATTGGATTTGATGTAGATATAGGGCCATTATTTCAAACTCCAGAGGAGGTTGCTAAACAAGCAGTTGAAAATGACGTACATATTATTGGGGTATCATCTCTTGCTGGTGGTCATAAAACCTTAGTTCCAAATCTGATAAAAGAATTAAAAAAGTATGATTGTGATGATAAAATGATTGTGGTTGGTGGTGTAATACCAAAAAAAGATTACGGCTTTTTATTTGATAAAGGAGTCAAATGTATTTTTGGTCCTGGTTCTAATATAGGTGAATCAGCTTGCGCTATACTTGAATCATTAATCAATAGCCACGGTTAACTTTACTGTTAACATTTTAAAATTTCTTTAACAAGAAATTGTTCTTATTACATTTTATTAATTGTAAATTTAAAATTCATTATTTTTTTAAAAAATGAGCAAGACTATTGCTATTTCTAATCAAAAAGGTGGAGTTGGAAAAACAACAACTTCGGTCAATTTGTCGTCTGCACTTGCAGCATTAGAAAAAAAAGTCTTACTAATTGATTTTGATCCACAAGCAAATTCCAGCTCATCCATAGGAGTCGAGGTAAATATTGGAAGTAAAACAATATATAATTTATTGGAAAATGAGTGTTCTACTAATGATTGCATTTATAAAACTAAACTCGAATTCCTTGATGTAATTCCTGCCCACATTGATTTAGTAGGAATAGAGATTGAATCGGTTAACATGATTGAAAGGGAGTATTTATTAAAGAATGCGATCATGGAGGTGGCAACAAATTATGATTTTATAATTATTGACTGCCCTCCTTCTCTGGGGTTATTAACAATTAATGCATTGTCTGCATCTGATTCAGTTTTGATTCCAATACAATGTGAATATTTAGCACTTGAGGGTTTGGGTAAACTATTAAATACTATAAAAAGTATCCAAAAAATTCACAATGAAAACCTTTTAATAGAAGGACTTCTTTTGACAATGTATGATACTCGCTTAAATCTTTCAAATCAGGTTAAAAAAGAAGTAAAAACCCATTTCAATGAAATGGTATTTAAAACAGTCATTCACAGAAATGTAAGACTAGGTGAGGCAACAAGTTATGGCAAAAGTATCATTGATTATGATGTTAGCAGCAAAGGAGCTGATAATTATTTAAATTTGGCAAAAGAACTTATTTCAAAAACTCACAATGGCTAAAGCAACAAAGAAACAGGTTTTAGGTAGAGGTTTAACATCTATTTTGAAAGATTCAAAAAATAACCCTGGCTCAATTTCTAACATAAATACTAATTATAGTACAGAAATTGATATTTCAAAAATTACCCTAAATCCATTTCAGCCAAGATCAGCTTTTGATAAAGAAAAACTAGAGGAATTGGTCATTTCAATTAAAAATATTGGCCTAATTCAACCAATAACAATAAAAAAAATATCAAAAAATAAATTTCAATTAATTTCAGGAGAGAGAAGATTAAGAGCATTTAAAAAGTTAAGGATTGATAAAATACCATGCTACATAAGAAAGGCTGACGATCAACAATCCCTTGAAATGGCATTAGTTGAAAATATACACAGACAAGACTTAGATTCTATTGAAATTGCTATTTCTTATAAAAGACTAATTGAAGAAATTAAACTTACACAGGAGGAATTGAGTGAAAAAATCGGAAAAAAAAGATCAACAATAACTAATTATTTGAGACTACTAAAACTCAATCCAATAATACAAAGCGGTATAAAGGATGGTTTCATCTCAATGGGACACGGAAGGGCAATGATAAATATTGATGATGAAAAACTAC
>CABYIO010000010.1 GCA_902519075.1 uncultured Bacteroidota bacterium
TTACAATTTGATAACTTTGTATTTGCATACACTTATTCATATCAATCTAATTCTGTAGTATTTGACAACGGCGGATATCACCAGATTACTTTAGGTTTTAATTTTGGTTGCCGTAAACAGAGATATGACTGCGAATGCCCTTGGCTTAAATAATTTAAAATTCTAAATAATTTAAATCATATTCTTGATCAAGGAAATTATTAGATAATTTCTTTCCATTATAGAATACTTTAATAAATCTTTTATTCTTAGATTTATTCAATATGTTATCAGATTTAAGTTTATTCAAAACATGTTTGTTAACTGGGTCTATAGTATCAACTATTGTGATATTTTCAGGAAGAATTTCTTCAATTATATCTCTTATATGATTATAATGAGTGCATCCTAAAAGCAGGCAATCAATATTTTTACTAATCATTGGTGTTAAATATGATCTCAAAAGTTTGTTAAGATTCTTTTTTGAATGTAATCCCTCCTCGATAATATTAACTAATTCATAACCAATTTGTTCATGAATATGAATATCATCAATTTTATTCTTATGTAAAGTTTCAAAAAAAAGCTTGCTTCCAAGGGTTTTTTCGGTTGCTAAAACTCCAATATTTTTTGTTTTTGTAAAATGAATCGCAGGCTTTAAACCAGGTTCAATACCTATTATTGGTATAGATATTATCTCTCTGAGTTTTTGAATTGAATTAGTTGTGGATGTATTACAAGCAATAATTATAATTTTACAATTAAGTTCAATTAATTTTTCACAATTCTTATTACTTAGTGAAAGTATCTCTTTTTTAGATTTTCTTCCGTATGGGCAATTTAAATTATCAGCGAGATATATAAAATTTTCATTTGGTAATACTTGTTTTAATTTTTCTAAAATTGAAATACCCCCAATACCAGAATCAAATATACCAATAGGGCTTTGCATAGCTTTTATAAAAAAAAAGCTGTCTAAATTAGACAGCTTTAAAATTTTGATTACTTAACTCTAGAATCCAAGTTCTTTTTTAACTTCTTCCATTAAATCAGTTCCTTTTGCAACAATAACTCCTTGTCCTTGAGTGGAGTCTAACACATAATCAAACCCAAGAGTTTCAGCAACCTTATTAATTGCAGCTTGAGCTTTCTCGGTGATTGGCTTCAAAAGATCAAACTCCTTTTTTTGTAATTCTTGTTGTGCCTGACCTTGATATTGCCTTATGCTTTGTTCCATACCTTGAACTTCTTGAAGTCTTTTGGCATTTTCTTCATCAGTTTGTGTTGCGGCTTCTGAATCATATTGTTTTACTTTACTTTGAAGTTCAGCAGCCATTGTTTGAATATCAGTCTCATAGGTTTTTGCAAGTTTTTCTAATTCAGCTTTAGCATCATTCATTTCCGGCATTGAAGCTACCAACTCAGTTGTGTTAATGTGAGCAACTTTTGACTGTGCGTTAGCAGAAAAAGTAATTGCAAAAAGTAAAATTACCAATGATATTTTAATCTTTTTCATAATCAATTTTTTGTGTTTTTTATTTTTAATGAAAGTAAAGGTACTAATCTTTTACTTTTCTTTTGTTACTATTTTTTTGTTTTCTTTGTTCAAGCAATTCCTTGACAGTCAATTTTTTGTTTGACTCGTCATTATTATCCTCTTTAATATTGTCATTTTCCTTATTTTCTAAATCTGAAATCAAAGTTGATTCATCGTCAATTAAGCTTTGATTTTCAATTTCTCTCTTGTCTTTTCTAGAGTCAAGTTTTTTTCTATTATTCGCTCTAGATATTGTTCTTAGTATCTGATCACTAACATCAAATCTTTTATCTGAATAGAGCATGACAATATCAGCTGATTTGTCAAAAATAAAGTCATAATTTTTAGACTCTGCTAATTCCCTAATTGCATTAAATATTTGATCTTGTATTGGTTGAATCAGTTGCTGTTTTTGTATTATTAGATCACCTCTTGGACCAAATCTTTTCTGCTGATATTCACTTAATTCTTCTTCATCAAGGGTTATCTCTTCTTCAATCTCTTCAATCATTTCATTTGTCAATAGAATTCTTTCCGAATTTAATGCTTCTTTTTTTTGCTCAATTTTTCTTGATCTATCTTCAATTTCTTTTTTCCAACCTGCAGCTTTTTCCTCTAATCTATCTGAAACTTGATTATATTCTGGCAGGTTTTCCAGTATGTATTCCGTATCAATATAACCTATCTTAACACTTCTTTGTGCACTAACTAAGTAGGTAATTAAAAACAGTAAAATAAAAAAATAGTTCTTTTTCATGATAAATTAGAACGTAAAAATAGTTCAAATATTTTATTAAAAGTTTTGACCAAATATAAAGTGTGTTTCCCAACCATGTTTTGAGGACTGCCCAGGAACAGGATCAAAACCATGACCAAAATCAATCCCTAAAAGTCCAAATTGAGGCATAAATAATCGAACACCAATTCCAGCAGATCTTTTAAGTAAGAATGGGTCAAAATCTCTAAAGCTATTGTAGGATGAACCACCTTCTAAGAAAGTTAATGCAAATATTTTTGCTTGTTCTCCTAGACTTATAGGATACCTTAATTCTAGGGAATATTTATTATAAATTGATCCCCCGTCTTGTGCTGATAATGACTGATTTGGGTAACCTCTTAATGGAATATTTTCTCTACCGTCAAGATTATACATTCCCATTCCATCGCCACCTAGAAAAAATCTTTCAAAAGGAATTACACCCCTGTCATTGTTATATGCTCCAAGGAAACCAAATTCAAAAGCAGGTCTTAAGACTAGTTTCTTGGTAAGAGCTGTAAACCATTCACCCTTAAATTTGATTTTATAGAATTCAAGCCACTTATATCTTTCTTGATCAATTTCAGCTATTCTATCCCCAGCGGATGTATTAGTAGGATCTATTCCTAGTTGATCTACCAGATCATCTCTTTCATCTTTTAAAGCTTTATAATCAACATCGTTAAATGATGAGTAGGGAAAAGTTAGTTTAGCAGATAGAGTGAAGTTTGACCCTCCAGTTGGATAAATTGGATCAGTATATGTGTTATTTCTACTTAAGGCAACTGTGTAAGATAAATTGTTAGAAGATCCATTGCCAAAAGTAAAAAGCCCTGTATTATATTCATTTAAATCATAATATTGAAAGCCAATGAATTGGGATAAAGTAAAATAATCATCAGGAACAGTTAGTCTCTTCGCTAAACCTACAGAGATTCCAGAAATATTGAAGTATCTGGATTTGTCTGCGGTATAGTTATAAGGATTAAACATAAACTGCTTTGTTTGAGATAATTGAACAGAAAATTGAACAGGTCTTTTTCCACCTAGCCAAGGTTCTGTAAAATTGAAACTGTTTACAGTATAAAACCTACTTGCTTGTAATCTCAAGGCTAATCTTTGACCATCACCCATCGGAATTGGAGTATATGCTTCTTTTTTGAAAATGTCTTTAATTGAGAAATTATTAAATGATAGTCCTATAGTACCTATAAACCCACCACCACCATAACCACCTTGCAATTCAATTTGGCTAGATCCAGTTTCCACAAGAGTATATTCAAGATCAACCGTTCCATCATTGGGGTTAATATTCTTAAAATCAGGTGAAATTAATTGAGGATCAAAAAATCCTAATTGACCAAGTTCTCTTAAGGATCTAAATACGTTGGCTTTACTGTATAATTGACCTGGCCTTGTTCTAATTTCTCTATAAATGACATGATCATTAGTCTTATTATTTCCAACTACAGATATTTTATTAAAGTAAGCAGGTTTCCCCTCATTAATTCTAATTTCTAAGTCAATTATATTTCCATCTGCGTTTACTTCAACAGGAGTTATTGATGAAAATAGATATCCGTTATTTTGGTAAAGATTGCTTAAATCATCAGCATCAGGATCAGATCTGTCTGCAATTCTTTTTTCTAATTCCACACCGTTATAAGTATCTCCCTCTTTAATTTTTAAAATTTGATTAAGTTGCTGGTCTGTATATACACTATTACCCAGATATTCTATTTTTCCAAATGTATACTTTGACCCTTCAATTAGTGAAATGGATACATCAATTTGCTGGTAATCATTGTTTAATATTGTGTCTGAAATTATTCTTGCATCTCTAAAGCCATTTTCTTTATACTTATCGATTAAGGTAGAAAGATCTTCTTTAAAATCATCTGGAACATACTTTGATCTCTTAAAAATTCTGTAGAATTTTCTTCTTTTGGTATTTTTCATAGCCTTTTCAAGAGTTTTTGCCTTAAGTTCGTTAATCCCGTTAAAGTTGATTTCATTAATCTTAATTTTATTACCCTTTAAAATATCTAATGTCATTTTTACCTTAGATTTTTTTGAGGAGTCCGCAACTTCTACTGTTTTTATGATAACTTTGGCATTTAAAAATCCTTTCTTTTTGTATTTATTTTCTAAATAATTTTTTGTAGTGGTAATTAAGTTTTCGGTAACCTTTACACCTGTTTGAAGTTTATTTTCTTTTATTATTTCTTCAATTTTTCTTTTTTTAACTCCTGTTACTGTCAAATCAGTTAATTCGGGTAAATCATATAATTCTATTTCAAGGTCAATTATACCATCTTCAACCCTAGTCTTGTAAACATCTACAGAACTAAATAGGTTAGAACCCCATAATTTTTTTATAGCATTACTTAATTTTTCACCAGGTATACTTATAGCATCACCCTCCCTTAGTCCAGAAAAGGTGACAATGGTAATAGGACTAAATGATGTATTTCCAGTAACTTCAATTTTACCTATATTATATCTTTCAATATTATTTTGAGAATATGATGAGATAGATGATAAAAATATGAGTGGAAGCAGCATAAAGTAAGCCACAAATGAGTACTTTTTATTCAGTTTATCAGTATTATTTAATCTGTTCACTGGTTTTTCCAAATCTTCTTTCTCTATTTTGATAGCTAACTATAGCTTTGTATAAATCCTTTTTTCTAAAGTCTGGCCATAATTTTTTTGTAAAATATAGCTCAGAGTATGCAATTTGCCAAAGTAAAAAGTTACTAATTCTTTTTTCACCACTTGTTCTAATCAATAAATCAACATCTGGCAAATTACGGGTGTAAAGATGGTCATTTATTACGGTTTCATCAATATTTTTTGAAGAAATTATATTATTTTTAACTTTATCTGATACTTCTCTGACGACATTTACTATTTCATTTCGACTTCCATAACTTAAAGCCAGGGTCAAGGTCAATTTTGAATTTTTTTTAGTCTCTAATCTTACTTTTTCTAAGTAATTACCAATTTTCTTTGGCAGTCTGTTGAGATTTCCAATAGTGTCAAACTTAATATTATTTTTATTCAAATTTTTTAATTCCCCTTTCAGAGATAAAAATAATAGTTGCATTAGAAAATCAATTTCTATTTTAGGTCTATTCCAATTTTCGGTTGAAAAAGCGTAAAGGGTTAAATTTTTAATTCCCAGCTCCAAACATGATTCAATGATTTTTTTAACAGATTTTCTCCCAGCACGATGCCCATATTCCCTTTTCATTCCTCTTTTTTTTGCCCATCTACCATTACCATCCATAATGACTGCTACATGATGAGGAATATTATTTTTATCTATTTTTTCAAAACTCATTGTCCAATATTACAATAACATGGGTTTCTTCCAAAAGTATATGTTAAACTAAAGTTTGAAAACATATACCAATCTTTATTATTTATATTACCAAAGTTATAATTTAAATCATCGCTTATAACACTATTTCCATCAATTTTATCAGTAAAGGTATACCTAGCACCAATTTCTACTGATAAAATCAGATTATCATAAAATCTATGTTTTAATCCCACAACCATTGGTATTGCAAATGTGGACTGGTTATTATTTGTATTAGTTAGAGCCCCGTTTAATAGCAGCTGTTCTTTAAAAGTTGTGTAAGAAATACCCGAGAAAATGTAAGGTGAAAACAAAATATCGAAATCGTGAAGATCGAATTCAAAAAAATTAAATTCCATTCCTATTGATAATTCGTTAATCGGAGTCTCAAAATTATATCCTCTTTCAATTCTCCTAGGGTCTTTAGATTCTAAATCATTAGCTGATAGTGTAGATCTAAGGTAAGTTACTCTGTATGAGTGTCTTGGGCTCCGATTCCATTTTATAATCGCACCAAATGTATCGTCTTTTGGATCAATGAAAATGGTATTTCCTATATCCCCTATAAAATTTGATTTCCCGTATGAAACTCCTACTTCATAAATCTGAGAAAAAGACACTTGAGTAAAAAGAAATATGACTATTATTTTCTTACACCAATTGTTCAAAATATTTCGGTTTTAAACATAAACTATAATCTTAATAAATTATTGTTCGGTTCTTCTGTCTTTACCCCACATCAATTTTTCCCTTAGTGTATTTATATAGCTATCATCTTCAAATTCTACCATTTTTAAAAAGTATGGAGCTTTTGAAATATAAATTTTTGAATCTATACTTACAGAAAATATTTTTGAGTCAGCTGAAACAAAATATTCGCTTTCTCTACCATTAATTGAAATTTCAATTTTCTTTTCATCCGAGATAACTAATGGTCTAGCATTTAGATTGTGTGGAGCTATCGGGGTTAAAACAAAGTTTTTACTATCGGGCATTATTATTGGTCCGCCACAACTTAAAGAATATCCAGTTGATCCAGTAGGAGTTGATATTATTAAACCATCAGCCCAATAAGTATTTAAATATTGATTATCAAGTTTTGTATCAATTGTAATCAGTGATGTTGTATTTTTTCTTGAAACAGAAATTTCATTCAGAGCATTTTTTATATTTCCTTCAAACTCAACTTGGATAATTGATCTTTCAGAAATTTTAAACTTTGATGCTTTTATTTTCTCTAATATTGAATCAAAAGCTTCAACGGGTGAATTAGCAAGAAACCCAAGTCTTCCTTTGTTTAAACCAATAATTGGAATAGATAATTTACCTATCTCATCGGCGGATCTTAGAATAGTTCCATCACCACCAATTGAAACAACATAATCATAATCCTTAGTTAGTTTTTTTATTCGATTAAAATGAATTTTGGAATCAAAACTATTCGATAAAAGATCAGAAGAATCAACGTCAACATCAAAATCTATATTATGTTTTTGAAGACTTTTTAACACAGAAAATATATGATCATTATTTTCTTGAGGGTCTAATTTTGTGTAAAGAGCAAATCTCAAAATTTTGTATAAAATTTAGACTATTTAAAGGATCAAAATTAAGTAAAAATAAATTAGTTTTGCAGAAAATATCTTACTTATAATTTGAGAAAGACAAAGCTTAGCGTTAATATAAATAAAATAGCAACACTCAGAAATTCACGGGGAGGAAATTATCCAAATGTATGTGATTTTGCAGTTGACATTCAAGATTATGGCGCTAACGGAATAACCATCCACCCTAGGCCTGATGAGCGACATATCAGATACAAAGATGTTTATGATTTGAAAAAAGTTGTAACTACTGAATTCAATATTGAAGGTAATCCGATTGATAAATTCGTTAAGATGGTTACCGATATAAAACCATCTCAAGTAACACTTGTTCCTGATGCTATTGATGCAATAACATCAAATTCTGGATGGGATACGAATAATCATAAAAGTATGCTTAAGGAGGTTGTTGGAGAATTTAAATCATACGGAATAAGAGTGTCAATTTTTTTGGATCCTGATATCCAGTTTATAGATTCCGTATGTGAGATAAAACCTGATAGAATTGAATTATATACAGAAGATTATGCAAGACAATTCTCCAAAAATAACCTTAGTGTTATTAATAATTACAGTAAATGTGCAAAAGAAATAGCTAAAGCCGGAATAGGTATTAATGCAGGACATGATCTTTCTTTAAAAAATATCAAATATTTCAAAGAAAATATTGAAAATCTTCTTGAAGTTTCTATTGGACATGCATTAATAACAGAGAGTTTGTATTTTGGCTTGGAAAATACCATCAAAAAATATCTTGAATTTTTGTCTTAGCTTGTGATTCTTCATTCAAAAATATTAGGTGATTCAAACAAGCACATATTAATTCTTCATGGATTTTTAGGTTCTGGAGATAATTGGATTTCTGTCGCAAGAAAATTAAATCCAATTGGATTCACAATTCATCTTATTGATCAACGAAATCACGGAAGAAGCTTTCATTCTGAAAAATTTGACTATGACCTGATGTGTGAAGATCTATTTAATTATATTAAACATCACAACATTAATAATATAATTTTAATTGGTCATTCAATGGGCGGAAAAACTGCTATGAATTTTTCGTTAATTCATCCAAAATTAGTTTCTAAACTTATTGTCTTAGATACCTCACCAAGGGGATACCCAGTACTACACCAAAATATTATTGATCCACTTAAAGAGATTGATTTCAGTATTTTTACAACTAGAAAAGAAATAGATATTGAGTTAGGAAAATCAGTTATTAAACAAGGTCTAAGAAATTTTATAATGAAAAATATTTATAGAATGAATGACGGAAAATTAAATTTTAGATTCAATTTAAAATCACTTTCTGAAAATATTGGTAAAATTGGTCAAAAAATTGAATCGGACGCACAATTTACCAGAGAGGTTATTTTTATCAAAGGTGAAACTTCCGATTATATAAATGAATCTGATAAAGTAATGATCAATAATCTATTTCCAAACGCAAAGTTTTATAAGATTCCTAATGCTGGTCATTGGTTACATGTTGATAATCCAATTGATTTTCTGTCTGTGTTATTAAGTTTAATCTGATAATTAATATTTTTCCTTTCAGACCAGTAAAAAAAACAGTACTTTCGCAGACCAATTTGTAACAAATGGAAATTACCTTAAATAAAAAAAATAAGCTTATCGGAATTATTTCTATAGAAATAGATAAGAACGATTATGAGCAAAATGTAAATGATGTATTGAAAAGGTATTCAAAAACAGCAAAAATACCTGGTTTTAGAAAAGGATTTGTTCCAATGGGCTTGGTAAAAAAGCAGTATGGAAATGCTGTGAAAGTTGATGAAATTAATAAACTGCTTGACTCTAGTTTGAAAAAATATATTCAGGACGAAAAATTAGATATTTTAGGCGGCCCGATACCTCATATCGATAATGATATCAACTGGAATTCTGAAATAATTAATTTTGATTTTGAAATTGGCTATACACCAGAATTTAAAATTAATTTAAAACCAAAAAAAGCAATAATTAAATATGAAGTTAAAGCTGACAAAAAGATGGTTGATAGTCAGATAAAAAATATCCAATCTCAATACGGAAAATTAATTTCAAAATCTAAAGTTGAAAACAATTCAGAGATAACAGCGAGTTTCACTTGCGAATCAGATGCAATAAGTAATTCTACTATGTTTAAGACTGAGAGTTTAAAACCAGCATTCTTAAAAAGAATTATAGGTTTAAAAGTACGTAATGAATTGACTGAAATTGGTTCAAAGATTTTCAAAGAAGATTATGAGCTTTCAAGAAATTTGAAGATTGAATTGGAAAAAGCAAAAAAATTTAAAAGTGAAATATTAATTAAGATTGAAGAAATAAACCAAAGAGAAATGGCTGATCTTGATCAGGATTTATTTGATAAAGTTTTTGGTAAGAATTCTGTTAAAAGTGTAACAGAAATGAAGAATAAGCTTTCTGAAGATTTTGTCAAACAATTTCAAACTCAAATTGATCAAAAATTAATGAATGATACAATTGAATATTTAATTGAATCAACAAAAATTAATTTACCCTCTGAATTTTTAATTAAATGGATGAAATTAAGCTCTGAAAAAAAAATATCAATTGAGGAAGCAAAAGCTGAGTATGAAAAGTCTGAAAAGGGTATGAAATATCAATTAATTGAAAGTAAAATTATTATTGATAATGATTTACAAGTAAATTTCGAAGACCTTAAGTCTTTCACAACTGATTTAATAAAAAATCAGATGTTACAGTATGGTCAAGCCATTCCTGATGAAAAAGAAATTGAAGCAATAGTTGCGAGAGTGATGAGTAATAAAGATGAAATTAAGAGATTAACTGAACAATTAACTAGTACTAGAATTCTAAACTTTTTTAAAGATAATTTTAATTATAAAACAAAAAAGGTTGATTATGATGAATACATAAAGGAGGCATATCCATCGTAATTCTTATATTTATAAATAATAAAATTTAAATCATGGACTTCGGAAAAGAGTTTAAAAAATTTGCGACCAAGGATCAGGGTATCAGCAGCACTTATTATAATGACATTGTAAGCAGCATGTTTCCAAGGGGATTAACTCCAAATATTATTGAGGAAAGGCAAATGAATATTGCAATATTTGATGTTTTCTCTAGATTAATGATGGATAGAATTATTTTTATGGGTACTGCTATAAATGATCAGGTAGCAAATATTATTCAAGCTCAGTTATTATTTTTAGAGAGTACTGACTCCACCAAGGACATACAAATATACATCAATTCGCCTGGCGGAAGCGTTTATGCTGGTTTAGGTATATATGATACTATGCAGCTTATTAAGCCTGATGTTGCCACAATTTGTACTGGGATGGCAGCATCAATGGGAGCCGTGCTTTTATGCGCTGGACAAAAGGGCAAAAGAAGCGGATTGACTCATTCTAGAGTTATGATTCATCAACCTTTGGGCGGTGCTCAAGGGCAAGCAAGTGATATTGAAATAACAACCAAAGAGATCCTATCTCTTAAAGAAGAACTCTATAAAATTATAAGTAAACATACTGGGCAGAAATATGATAAAGTCTACGCAGATAGTGATAGAGATTATTGGATGAAAGCCGATAAAGCCCTCGAATATGGAATGATTGACGAAATTCTAACCAAAAGCTAGACAAAATGAGTAAGTCTGATTTGCAATGTTCATTTTGTGGTAAGAAAAAAGATCAAACCAGACTTCTAATTGCAGGTATTGATGCCCACATTTGTGATTTGTGTATAGAACAGGCGAACGGAATTATACTACAGGAAAATAATTCAAAGGAAAATATAAAGGAGAAGTCAGAGCTTGAGCTTTTAAAACCACAACAGATCAAATTATTTTTAGATGATTATATAGTCGGTCAAGATTATACAAAAAAAGTTATTTCAGTATCTGTCTATAATCATTACAAAAGAATTAGTCAAGAGACTGAGAATGAAGTAGAGATAGAAAAAAGTAATATAATAATGGTTGGTCAAACCGGAACAGGAAAAACATTAATAGCAAAGACAATTGCTAAAATGTTAGATGTGCCATTAGCCATTGTTGATGCTACTGTTTTAACCGAAGCAGGTTATGTTGGTGAAGATGTAGAGGGTATTTTAACTAAACTTTTGCAATCTGCTGACTATAATGTTGAGAAAGCTGAAAAAGGAATTGTTTTCATCGACGAGATTGATAAAATCGCTCGAAAGAGTGATAACCCTTCAATAACAAGGGATGTTTCGGGAGAAGGTGTACAGCAAGCCTTATTGAAGTTATTAGAGGGAACAGTGGTAAATGTTCCTCCCAAGGGCGGTAGAAAGCACCCTGATCAAAATTTCATCGAGATTAACACCGAAAAGATTCTTTTTATAGCTGGAGGTGCATTTGATGGTATTGAAAGACATATTTCAAGACGACTAAATTTAAATGTGATTGGGTATAAGAGCACAGGTAAAGATTCAGTTTCTAAGCACAATATTTTAAAACATATTAACCCAAAAGATCTTAAAGAATTTGGTTTGATACCAGAAATTATTGGAAGACTTCCTGTTGTCACTTATATGAATCCACTCAATAAAGATGCCCTCTTAAGTATACTTACAGATCCAAAAAATGCATTAATTAAACAATATGTAAAACTATTTCAAATGGATGATATTGTTCTAGAATTTAAAAAAGATGCTTTAAATTATATTGTAGATAAAGCTATTGACTATAATTTAGGAGCTCGTGGACTAAGATCTCTATGTGAGGAAATTCTTAATGATGCTATGTTCAATTTACCTGGTGGTGAGATTAAGAAATTGATTGTTAACAAGAAATATGCTGAACAACAAATGTCTAGAATAAGTTTAGAAAAATTAAAAGCAGCTTCTTAATTATTTAGCTCTATCAAGCTTTCAATAAATTTCCTTTCATTTGATAGTCTAGGAATTTTATTTTGCCCCCCCCATTTTATTATTTAACTCTAACCATTTTAAAAAAACTCCTTTCTTAGAAATTATAATTTCAGGTTTCTTAAGAGCAAAATCGTTATATCTTTTT
This sequence comes from uncultured Bacteroidota bacterium, assembly GCA_902519075.1. Taxonomy (GTDB): domain Bacteria; phylum Bacteroidota; class Bacteroidia; order Flavobacteriales; family Flavobacteriaceae; genus MED-G13. The sequence goes on from CABYIO010000010.1 coordinate 12,277, forward strand.
GCATCATAATCGGAGTTTTCCGATTTTAATTCTTTATCAATTATTTCAGCAATATTAATTTTTTCAGATGGAATATTCTTGAATTCTATGAACCATTGATGGGCACCTTTTTTATTTTTTTTCATAAAAACAGGTGCCACTGTATAATCCACAATTTCCAAATTATAGTTAGATGATAATTTATTAATTACATTATCAGTATTTTCAATAATCACCTCTTCACCAAAAACATTTATAAAATGTTTTGTTCTACCTGAAACAACAATTTTATATGGATTTAAGCTTGTAAATTTTACCGTATCTCCAATTTTGTATCTCCACAATCCTGCATTTGTTGTTATTAATATCGCATAATTTAAATCTTTTTCAACTTCGTTTAAAGCGATAATTTTTTCATTCTTAGTTCCATATGTTTTCATTGGTATAAATTCATAGAAAATACCATAATCTAACATTAGTAAAAGTTCATTTGAATTATTTTCATATTGAATAGCAAAAAACCCTTCAGAAGCATTATATATTTCATAATACTGCATTGAGTTTTTATTAATTATAGCATCATACTGATTTAAATAAGGTTTGAAACTGACTCCTCCGTGAAAATATACTTCTAGGTTTGGCCATATTTCTGAAATATATTTCTTCTTACTTTCTTTTAGGATTTTATTTAATAGTACTAACATCCATGATGGTACCCCAGCAAGACTGGTTACATTCTCGTTGACAGTTTCATTGATTATTGCATCAATTTTATAATCCCAATCTTCCATCAAGGAAGTCTTGTTGCTTGGTGTACTACTAAACTCTGCCCAAAAAGGCATATTATCAATAAGAATAGCAGATAGGTCACCATAGAATGTACCATTCTTTTCATAAGGGCTTTTACTCCCTCCCAGTCTTAGGCTTTTTCCAGTAAATAGTTGAGAATTTGGATTGTTATTTAAATACATGCATAACAAATCTTTACCCGCTGCATAATGACAATCCCCAAGGGATTCATCACTTACTGGAATAAATTTACTCTTTGCATTTGTTGTCCCACTAGATTTTGCAAACCACTTAATTTTTGATGACCAAAAAATATTATTTTCACCCCTTCTGGCTAAATCTATTTTATCCGCAAATTCCTCATAACTAAATACTGGAACTCTTTCTGAAAAGGTTTGATAATCTTTAATTGAATTGAAATCATATTTTTTACCAATAAATGTATTTTTTGCTGAATTTATCAGATTTAAAAGTATGTCGTCTTGCACCTCATTAGGATATTTTATAAATAGCTCAATTTGATGCATTCTTTTTTTAAGAAGCCAGGAAGCAATTGAATTAATTAATGGAATTGGCATCTTTTTTTTGTAATTTACTTTCTCTTAAAATTATAAAATTTTATGCATTTTGAAGGAGTTGTAAGAAAAATGACTACTGAGTATTCTTCAGTAGTTAATTATTTTATCGAATTTGAAAACAGTTATATCCATCTAAACCAATTTTTAGAAAAATTATTTACGATTGAATGTGTAGGATATAGTTGTCTTTCATGTTCCTCTGAAGATGAAATATTTAGGCAAGGCTTTTGTAAGACGTGTTTTTTTGAAAACCCTCTAGCAGGCGATTGGATTATAAGACCCGAATTAAGTAAAGCACATTTAAATATTGAAGACCGAGATCTTGATTATGAAAAGAAAATTCAACTCCAACCTCATATAGTTTATTTATCAAATACTGGATCTTTAAAAGTTGGCATCACAAGAAAATCACAATTACCTCATCGCTGGATTGATCAAGGAGCACATGAGGCAATCGAGATTATTGAAACTCCTAATAGATTTTTGGCTGGAACTGCTGAAGTTGCGCTAAAGAAGTATATGAGTGATAAGACTAATTGGAGAAAAATGTTAAAAAATGAGAGAGACAACGTTAATTTATCAAGTGTTAAAGAACAGGCAAAAACTTATATTCCAAGCAATCTTGTTCACTATTTTAATGAAAACAGTCAAGTGTTAAATATAGATTTTCCTGTTAAAAAATTTCCTTCAAAACCAAATTCAATTAAGCTCAAAAAAAACTCAAAGTTTTCAGGAAAATTATTAGGTGTTAAAGGGCAGTATTTAATTTTTGACCAGGATAAAGTTATTAATTATAGAGGGCATGAAGGACACATATTTAAAATTACTATTAGCTCCTAGTAAATTAATTTTAATCTATATTAATTTCTTCATTAATCTTTAAATCAAATTTATTTCTGAATAAATAAACACCTAAATATAAAAAGGGAGTATCAACAAGCGCCACCAAAATTTTAAATAGAAATCCTGAAATTAACAATCCTGCAAATTGATCCCAATTCAAAATATTTGTTATACACAATAAAAATAAAATGGTGAATGTGTCAACAAACTGTGAGAAAAAAGTTGAAAAGTTGTTTCTTAACCATAACATTTTTCCCTTTGTCAGGTTTTTCCAAAAATGATATATATGAATATCAATATACTGAGCAAACAAATAACTAAGCATACTTGATAGTACAGCAATTATAGTACCTCCGAATACTTTTGTAAACAAGGAATCATTAACTGGTGAATTTTCCATTGCAGGAACTGAATCAGCTACATATATTATTAGAGTTGAAAAAATTGCAGCAAAAATCCCGACTGTAACAACTTGGTTAGCTTTCTTTTTTCCGTAAATTTCACTGATGAGGTCAGTTATAAGAAAAGTTATCGGATATGGAAGAATACCTACTGACAAATAAAACAGTTTTTCACCAAAAATCTCTATATCAATGGGATGCCAATAAAAAAACTTTTGAAAAATTAAATTTGAAACTACTAAAGATGTAATGAAAAGAGATGCAAGAATCAAATAAAGTTTTTGAGCTAAAATTTTTTTTTCAGGATTCATGAATTTGTCTTTAATCAAATATAGTAAATCAATTTCTTTTGACTAATTTGTTATTTCTTATGGATTTTCATAAAAAATATCATATCTCGATCGGGTCTAATATTGGAGATAGATTGAATAATATTCAGTCATCAATTGACTTAATTCATTCTAGAATTGCATCAATTCTTACAATTTCATCAATATATGAAACCGAGTCAATTGGATTTAAAGGTGATGATTTTTTTAATCTATGCGCATCGTTTAATTCTTTCAAATCTCCTTATCATATAATGAATGAGTTGCTTGAAATTGAAACTATTTTAGGAAGGAATAGAAGCAAAGAAAAAAAATATGTTTCTAGAATTATTGATATTGATATTTTATTAGTTGAGGATACGGTGATTAATTCAGAGGAATTAAAAATACCTCATCTAGAAATTTGTAACAGAAAATTTGTTTTGGAACCATTATTAGAAATTGATCCAAATTTAATTCATCCTATTAGTAAAATTTCATTTAAAGAAATTTTCACCTCTTTTAAATCTAATCAAAAAGTTGAAAAAAAAGATTTATTTCTTAAAAATCCAGCACATTTAATTAACATAACAAATTATAATTATATAGCGATTGAGGGCAATATAGGTTCAGGAAAAACCAGCTTATCCAAATTAATATCAAGTGATTTTAATACAAAATTGATGCTTGAAAGATTTATTGACAATCCATTTTTAGCTAAATTTTATGAGAACCCTAAAGATTTTTCCTTTAAGTTAGAGATGTCTTTTTTAGCTGACAGATATCAGCAAACAAGTGAAGATTTATCACAATTAAATTTTTTTAGTCAAAATATTATAAGTGATTATGATATCCATAAGTCATTGATTTTCTCAAAAATTAATTTAAACTCTGATGAATATAATTTATACAGGAAATTATTTTATTCATTATATAGGAGTATTGTTAAACCTGATTTGATTATTTTTTTAAATCAAACAATTGAAAATCTGAAAACAAATATTAAAAAAAGAGGCAGAGATTATGAATCGACAATTTCTGCAGATTATTTAAAAAATATTAATCAGAGTTATTCTGAATTTTTTAAATCCAGACCAGATTTAAATGTAAAATTTATAGATGTATCTGAAATTGATTTTGTAAAAAATAGATTGGATTATTTATCCATCATAAATGGAATCAATTAGTTTTTATTTTGGTGAAAAAATCCCAAATAACAATTCCTACAGACACCGAAACATTAAATGAGTGCTTAGTACCAAATTGAGGTATTTCAACTACGTCATCGCTTATATCAATTACTTTTTGATTAACACCATTTATTTCATTACCAAAAATTATTGCATACTTTTTTTTAAATTGAATTTTAAAATTTTTTAGATCAGTTGAATTGTCAGCTTGCTCAACTGAAATAATTTGATACTTTTCTTTCTTTAATTTTAAAATTGCATCTTGAATATTTTCAAAATAACTCCATTTTACTGAATTAGTACTTCCTAGTGCAGTTTTTCTGATTTCCTTATTTGGCGGTTTTGCTGTGATACCGCATAGAATTATCTCATCTATTAAAAAAGCGTCACATGATCTAAATATACTTCCAACATTATGCGCACTCCTTATGTTGTCAAGTAAAACTTTAATTGGGGTTTTAGAGGAGTTTTTAAATTCCTCAATTGAAATTCTGTTTAATTCACTATTTTTTAATTTTTTCATTTAAGCTTACTTAAAACATTTGTTTTTTAAACAACTAAATAATAATTACATTAGTAAAGATGTAGGTATAAAAATAGTATTTAACTTATCCAATTGAAAAAAGACGCAAAAAAAATTACTCCTTTAATGCAGCAGTATAATGCTATCAAAGCAAAGTATCCTGATGCTTTACTTCTTTTTAGGGTTGGAGATTTTTATGAAACTTTTGGAGAGGATGCAATTCAAGCATCTAAAATTTTAGATATTATTTTAACAAAAAGAGGAGCAGGAAGTCAAAGTGAAACTGAGCTTGCTGGATTTCCTCATCATTCTCTAAATTTATATTTGCCAAAACTTGTAAAGGCGGGTTTACGTGTGGCAATTTGTGATCAATTAGAAGATCCAAAAAAGACAAAAAAAATTGTAAAAAGAGGAGTAACTGAACTTGTAACACCAGGATTAGCCTCTGTTGACGGTGTGTTATATCCGAAGAAAAATAATTTTTTAGCTTCTATTTTTATAAGCAATAATATTGGAATTTCTTTTTTAGACATTTCTACTGGAGAGTTTCTGTTGTCACAGGGAGATTCAGAATACATTGCTAAATTATTAGCAAACTTTAATCCAAGTGAAATATTAATTGCCAAGCAGCAAAAGAAAATTTTTAAAGAAAAATTTGGCGAGTTTTATAATCTGTTTTTTCTAGACGAATGGGTTTATAATTCAGACTTTGCCAATGAGCTTATTCAAAAACAATTTAAAACTAATTCAATTAAAGGTTTTGGCATAAAAGATTTAAATGAAGGTGTTATATCTACTGCAGGTATTTTACACTATTTAAGTGAAACTCAACATCACAGGTTAAGTCATATAACCAAAATTAATAAAATTCCTATTGATGGTCATGTTTGGCTAGATAGATTTACAGTTAGAAATCTAGAAATATTTCATCCAAATAATTTTGAAGGAAAACCCTTAATTGATGTAATTGATAATACAATTTCCCCTATGGGAGGAAGATTATTAAAAAGATGGTTAGCTCTACCTTCTACAGACAAGGATTTGATTTTTCAAAGACATAATATTGTTGATCATTTTATTTCGGAAGATGAATATAGAAATTTCGTTTGTGAAATACTTTCATCTTTAAGTGATATAGAAAGATTAGTGTCGAAAATAGCCACTAAAAAAATCACTCCAAAAGAATTATATAATCTGAAAGAGTCCTTAAAAACTATTAAACCTTTAAAAAATAAATTTAAAAAAACCGGATGTAAAGACTTAAATAAATTGATTAATTCATTAAGTTCTTGTGAAGATTTCATAAAAATAATTGACACAACACTTTCAGAAAATCCACCTGTAAATATCAATAAGGGGAATTCGATTTCATCTGAATTTTCTAAGGAATTAAAAGAGCTTAGAAGTTTGTCCAAGAACAATAAAGATTATTTAGATGATATGCTTAAGCAGCAATCAGAAATAACTAATATCCCATCGTTAAAAATTTCTTCAAATAATGTATTTGGATATTATATAGAAGTTAGAAATACTCACAAAGAAAAGGTTCCTGAAAGTTGGATTAGAAAGCAAACTCTAGTTAATGCAGAAAGATATATAACTGAGGAATTAAAGGAATATGAGGCGAAAATTTTAGGAGCTGAGGAAAGAATTATGGAATTAGAAATTAAATTTTTTGACGAATTGTTAAATTCTTGTCAATTATTTATTAGAGAAATTCAAAACAACTCGCTGCTAATTGCGAAGCTTGATTGCCTTGCTTCATTTTCCAATCTTTCAATCTCACAAAATTATGTAAGACCTGAAATTAACGATTCTTTTGAAATCGAGATCATAAACGGAAAACATCCTGTTATAGAATCTCAATTACCAATTGATAAGCCATACATACCTAATAATATATCTCTAAATAAAGAAAAGCAACAAATTATTATGATTACAGGACCGAATATGTCTGGTAAATCAGCTATTCTAAGACAAACTGCAATAATTTGCTTACTTGCACAGATCGGTTGTTTTGTTCCAGCTGAAAAATTAAAGATGGGTATAATCGATAAAATATTCACACGCGTTGGAGCATCTGATAATATAAGTATGGGTGAATCAACATTTATGGTAGAGATGAATGAGACTGCACTAATTTTAAATAATATTTCAGAAAGAAGTTTGATTTTACTTGATGAAATTGGAAGAGGGACAAGTACTTATGATGGCATTTCGATTGCATGGGCAATTTCTGAATACTTACACCATCACAAGTCTAAACCAAAAACTTTATTTGCAACTCATTATCATGAATTAAACCAGATGGCCGATTCATTTGAGAGAATTAAAAATTTTAACGTATCGATAAAAGAAGAAAATAATCAAATTTTGTTTTTGAGGAAATTAGTACCTGGAAGCAGTGAACACAGTTTTGGAATTCATGTTGCAAAAATGGCTGGCATGCCTAAAGATGTTTTAGATAAGGCAAATGATATGTTAAAACAGCTTGAACATTCTCGATCTTCTAAAGAATTAACAGTGAATGCTATTTCACCTCAATTACAATTTTTCAACATCAATGACCCTTTACTTGAAGAATTAAGAAAAGAATTGGATGATTTAAATCTAGAAGAACTAACCCCAATTGAAGCAATGCTTAAATTAAATGAGCTAAAAAGAAAAATTAATAATTAGTATTTTTTTTTATTTTTGGATTCTTATTAAATAAACTAAACCACTCAAAAAATGAAGAATTTATTTACATTTTATACCTTTTTATTACTGGGGGTTTTTTTAAATGCTCAGAATTTAAAATCACCTGATAATAATTTGGATTTAAATTTTAGTATTGATAAAAAAGGAAGAGCCTTTTATTCGTTAAATTTTCATGATAAACCTGTCATATTAAATAGTGGATTAGGTTTTATATTGAAGGATAATGTTGAATGGATGAAAATTGACACTTTAGACATGATGAATAATTTTAAAGTTCTAAATGTAACAGTTGATTCAGTTGATGAATATTGGAATCCTGTGTGGGGTGAAGAAAGTGAAATCAGAAACAATTATAATGAAATGTTTGTTGAGCTAGAGCAAAAAGAATCTGAAAGAAAAGTTAATATTAGATTTAGATTATTTGATGATTCTTTAGGTTTTAGATATGAATTCCCTCTACAAGAAAAACTTGGGTCATTTATCATTATTGATGAAAAAACAGAGTTTGCAATGTCAGGAGATCATACTGCTATTTGGATCCCAGGAGACTATGATACACAGGAATATAATTACACTACTTCAAAGCTTTCTGAAATAGAACAAAAATCCATTGAGTTTAGAGAGGAAAATGTTTCAATGTACAGAATCTCGAATTGGGCAGTCCAGACAGCATTAATGATGAAGTCACAAAATGGGCTTTACATAAATATCCATGAGGCTGCATTAATCGAGTATTCCGCAATGCATTTAGAGTTTAATCCTGTAAATATGACTTTTGAAAGTCATCTAACACCAGATGCTTATGGCAACATGGCCTATATGAATGCTCCACATAACACTCCTTGGAGAACAGTAATTGTAAGTGACGATGCAAGGGATATTTTAGCCAGTAGAATAACATATAACTTAAATGAACCTTCCAGAATCGAAGATACTTCATGGATAAAACCCACCAAATATATGGGTGTATGGTGGGAGATGATCACGGGCCAAAGTACATGGTGGTATACAAATGACCTCTCGTCTGTAAGAATTAATGAAACAAATTATGATGAGCTGGAGCCTAATGATTCGCACGCTGCTAATAATAAAAAGGTGATGAGATATATTGATTTTGCATCTGAACATGGTTTTGACGCCTTACTTGTTGAGGGTTGGAATATTGGATGGGAAGATTGGTTTAATAAGAAGAAGGACTATGTTTTTGATTTTTTGACGCCATATCCAGATTTTGACATTGAAAAATTAAACAACTATGCGAAAGAAAAGGGAATTAGTTTAATGATGCATCATGAAACTTCTGGAGCTATTAGAAATTATGAAAGACATATGGATGAAGCATATTCCCTAATGAATAAATATGGTTATAAGTCAGTTAAGAGTGGATATGTTGGAAGAATAATTCCTGCAGGTGAAAGACATTATGGTCAGTATATGGTCGATCATTATATATACGCAATTGATAAAGCTGCTGATTATAAAATAATGGTAAATGCACATGAAGCTGTTAGACCAACAGGTGTCGGAAGAACTTATCCAAATCATATTGGAAATGAATCTGCTCGTGGTGCAGAGTTTCGTGGTTCTAAGCTTAATCATACAACTATTCTACCTTTTACCAGATTAATTGGTGGGCCAATGGACTATACACCAGGAATTTTTGAAATGGATCCAAGAAAAAACAGACCTGACTTTACACCAAATCTAAATGAAACCCTTGCACCAGGATCAGTTACTACAACGTTAGCCAATCAACTTGGATTATATATTGTAATTTACAGCCCTTTACAAATGGCGGCCGATTTACCAAAGAATTATATGCGTTTCCCAGACGCATTTCAGTTTATCAAAGACGTTGCTTTAGATTGGGATAAATCTGTTTATTTGGAGGCAGAGCCTGGTGAGTACTTAACAATAGCAAGAAAAGAAAAGGGGACTGATAAATGGTTTGTTGGAAATTCAAATGGTTATAATAAAAGAAATGCAGAAGTTAACTTTAGTTTCTTAGATAAGAACAAAAAATATACAGCTACAATTTATAGGGATTCTAATGAAGCAGACTATGCTAAAAATCCGCAATCTTATAAAATTGAAAATATAACTGTTACATCAAAAAGTAAAATTAAAATACCAACTGTTCCTGCTGGAGGATTTGCTATTTCGATTTTCCCAAATTAAGTTTCATATTTGAAAATTTATCTTAAATTTGCATCCGCACTTCTGGTGCATGTTCTTTAAAATAATGCGAAAGTAGCTCAGGGGTAGAGCATCACCTTGCCAAGGTGAGGGTCGCGGGTTCAAATCCCGTCTTTCGCTCCATAAAATATTTGCTGAAGTGGTGGAATTGGTAGACACGTTGGACTTAAAATCCAATGGATAGTAATATCCGTGCGGGTTCAAGTCCCGCCTTCAGTACAAAACCCCCATCAAAATGATGGGGGTTTTTTTATTACTTAAATCTAGATTTTTTCTTTTTCCTTTTTTTTGATTTTTTTCTGGAGCTAATTTTCCTGACTGATTTTCTTCTGTCCTTTCTTTTCCTTGATGGAATTTCTTCAAAATCCATTGGACTATCTAAAATAATTTCATTTCCTCTAAAATCAATTTTTTTAATATTTGACTTTAATTTATCAGCAAAATCTTTATCTATTTCAAAAAATGTTTGATATCTATTTAGTTCAATTTTACCAATTTCAATATCATTTGATTTTAAAGCTCTGTTAATTATTGATATAATATCAATCGGTGTTGCTCTGTGTTTTCTTCCAATATTAATCGAAAACCCAGTTAAAGATTTTCCGTTTCCTCTTTTTTTCTCAGATTTTTTACTTTTTTTAGATTGTAATCTGTTCGATTCTTTATAATAGTTTAAAAATCTATTAAACTCTGCAGAAACAAATCTTTTAATTAACTCTTCTCGGTCAAGCCATTCAAGTCTTTTATAAATATCATTTAAAAATGGCTTAATTTGCTGTTCGTCAACTTCCACATTTTCAATTTTGTCTATCATTTTATAAAGTTGGTTAGAACAAATTTCAACTCCGGTTGGAACTTCCTTATTTAAGAACTTTATTCCTCCCTTTTTTTCAATTGATTTTATTTTTCGTCTCTCACTTTCATTTGAGATTGCAATTGAAATTCCACTTTTACCTGCTCTTGCTGTTCTACCGCTTCTATGAATATATACTTCGGGATCATCGGGCAGGGAATAATTAATTACATGTGTTATATCATCCACATCTAACCCTCGAGCAGCTACGTCTGTAGCTATTAAAATTTGTAGGGACTTGTTTCGGAATCTTTGCATTACTTCATCTCTTTGGTTTTGAGATAAATCCCCATGTATAGCATCTGCATTATATCCTTCGGCCATAAACTTATTTGCAATATCCTTCGTATGTCTTTTTGTTCTGCAAAAAACAATACCATATATATTGGGATTAAAGTCTGCAATTCTTTTTAGTGCCTCGTATTTGTTTCTTGAGCTTACATTATAAATATGGTGTTCAATATTTTTTGCGCCAGAATTAATTTTTGATACGCTAATTTCTTTTGCATCTTTCATGTATTTTTTTGAAATACTTTTTACCTCCTTTGACATGGTTGCTGAAAAAAGCATTGTTTGTCTTTCAGATTTTGTTCTATCTAATATAAAATCTAAATCGTCTTTAAAACCCATACTTAACATTTCATCAGCTTCATCCAAAACTACTTTGTCAACCAATTCTAATTTTAAAACTTTTCTCTTAATTAAATCTTTGGTTCTGCCTGGTGTGCCTACCACTATGTGGACTCCTTTATTTAATGATTTAATTTGGGTTTCAATGTTAGTACCTCCATAAACAGATAATATTTTAAGACTAGAAATATATTTTGAATACTTTTCTAGGTCTTTACAAATTTGAATACAAAGTTCTCTTGTAGGACATAATATAATAGTCTGTACAAATTTGTTATCTATACGGGTTTTTTGTATTACGGGTAATCCAAAAGCCGCAGTTTTTCCAGTACCTGTTTGAGCAAGTGATATAAGGTCGCTGTTGTTGGATAATAAAAAAGGAATTGATTCTTCTTGAATTTCGGTTGGAGTTGTGAAGCCTAATTCATTTATGGCTTTACATAAATCTTTATTAATTCCAATTTCTTTAAATCCAACCATAAAGTTAATTCTCGCTGCAAATGTCGACTATTTAATTGGGTATTCAATCAAAAAAAAAATTAAAATTTTTTTCATTTCTTGTTTAATTTAAATAAATAGATTATTATATTTACATCAATGAAAAAATTACAATTAAATATGTGGTGGTGGAATCAAGAAATATATATTTCGTGAGGTAGTTGCCATATTTTAATTTAAAAAAAAGCTTATCATCACGATAAGCTTTTTTTTTTGTAACATTTTAAGTTATATAGTTAGTAATTAGTTTTAGTTTGTTTATTTATTTATGTTTAATTAAGGGAGTAGTTTTTACTCCCTTTTTTATTTTTTTATCAATTTTCTGTATTGGTAATTATTAATTTTTAATATGTAAGTACCGCTACTTAAATAACTTAAATCTAAAGTTTGATTGTTAATACTATTATAACTTTTAATTAAAACACCTGATAAATTATAAAGTTTAATATCAACCGAATTATCCGATTGAATTTCTAACTTGTCTGCAAAAGGATTTGGAAAATAATTAAAAGAAATATTTTCAATATTATTATTTGAAAGTGCAGCATCTACAATCTTATAAATTCCTCCGTTAATTGAAGCTATATAAAGTTCACCATTTATATCTTCACCAAACGAAACCCAACTTCCATTAATGTTGGGAAATGCCAGGCTCATCTCCCAATTATCTTCATCATTTTTAGAAAGAAACCCGATTTCTCCACTACAATAGTCAGCAAAAAAATAAACCCCATTTAATCCTGAGATTTGATTACCACGATAGATATATCCTCCAGTCACGGAACATTTAAAGTCACCACTATTATAATGTGAATAAGTAGCAATTGGAAAAGTTAAATCATCATCATCAGGGCATCCTGACATATTATATGGCTCATTGCCTTCATAGCATCTCCATCCATAATTTATGTTGGCTGGATTTCCTTGAATCATGTTAATTTCTTCAAATTCATTTTGACCAACATCAGCAATCCATAAATCACCATTCAAACTGTCAAAGCTAAATTTCCAAGGATTTCGAAGGCCAATACTCCAAATTTCATCATTATAAGGGTTATTTTCTGGAATTGAATAAGCACCACTGTTTACATTTATTCTAAGCATCTTTCCTAGAAGTGATCCTGTGTTTTGTGAATAATTTTGTGGGTCACCGCCACTTCCACCGTCACCCATACCGATATATAGATTTCCATCCGGTCCAAAATTTATACAACCACCGTTATGATTACCGTAAGGCTGATCTATAACTAGTAATATTGTTTCATTATCATTAGCAATATCTTCATCTGAACTTACGGAAAATTTTGAAATTGTTGTATCACCATTATTATTAGTATAATTAACAAAGAAAAATGGATTTTCTGGATAATTTGGATGAAATGCCAAACCTAGTAAACCTCTTTCGTTGGCATTGGTTGACACTCTATCTTCAATATCTAAAAATGGAGTAGAATTTACAGTTCCATTTTGGTTTAAAATTTTAATTTTTCCTGACTTTTCAACTACAAATAGCCTATCGTCACCAGAATTTTTAATTTCAACAGGTGAGTTAAAAGATGGACCAAAAGATTCTAAAATGACACTCTGTGAAAAGGCTAAATTAGTAATAAGTAATATTATTATATAATGTTGTATTTTAAATTTCATTGTAGTTTGTTTAAAATTAATTTAACCCCGCCTTTATTTTTTTGAAAAAATTCAGTGCATTTATTAGACATTTCATTTATTATATTTTTATTATTGATAATCAATTCTAATGCATTAGTAAAATCACTATAATTTGAAATGCTAATCACATTTCCGTTATCAATCATTTTTTCCGCTTCATCAAATCCTCTGTAATTTTTTCCTATAATTATTGGTTTGGAAAAGTAGGCAGGCTCTAATATATTATGTAGGCCTTTTGTTCCCATTCCTCCTCCAACATAGGCAATCGTACCATATGAATATAATGATGACAACATTCCTATATTATCAATAATTAAACACGATAATTCTTTCAAGTCTGTATCTGAATTAATTTTTGAAAATAAAATAGATTTACTCCCTAAATACTTTTTAATTCTTTCTGGATTTTTGACAATTTCATGTGGAGCGATAATGTGTTTAGTATTCCCTTTACAATTATTAAGGTATTTAATAATTATGTTTTCGTCTTCTTTCCATATGCTTCCAAAAACAATACAATTATTGTCATCAATAAATCTCTCTATAATTTTATTAGTCTCGTTTTTTAATTTTGGAATAATAGTGTCATATCTTAAATCACCAATAACAATTACATTTTGATTTCCGATATACTCAACTATTTTTTTTGAACTTTCATTTAAAACAAAAATCAAATCAAATTCCTTTATTGCTGAATTTATTTTAAATAATTTTTTTAAATAATTTGATGAGAAATTACCACCCACTGAGTAAAGTTTTGAACCACTCATTTTTGCATGTTTAATAAAATTTGGCCAAATTTCGTTTTTAATAAAAAATGTAGCCTTAGGTGATATTATTTTGTAAAATTCAACACAATTTTTATTTGTTTCAAGTGGCAGGTAAATCACACAATCAAATAAATCTAAATTAGCATTTTCATAGCCTGATGGTGAAATAAATGATAAGAGAAATTTATAATTATCAAATTTATCTTTAAGATGGATAATTAATTTTTCTGACATTAAATATTCCCCGTGAGATGCACAGTGAATATGTATAATATTATCACTTTTTTTTAATGATGATTTTAGTTTTTTAAAACTATTTTTTCTACCCAAGACACCTTTTTCAATTTTTTTTGAAAAAGGAGCACAGAGTCTTAACCCAACTTCAAATATTTTAATTAATAGAGAATTAATATTGCCAGTTTTAAACAAAAGTAACCAAAAATTAATATTATGTTAGTTAGTCCCAAATCAATGTTATTATGAAAAAAGGAGTGATTTATAAAAATTAAGAATTTTTTTTAAAGCTGGAAATTAAAATTAAAATCATTCCCGTTGTAACGGACAAATCAGCAATATTAAATATACCAGTCTTAAATATACCACCAAAATCTAAATAGAGAAAATCTGTTACCGAGCCATAAACAATTCTGTCAAAAATATTACCTATACCACCTCCGATTATTAATGAAAATCCAATTATAGAAATTTTATCAAGTGCTTTGTCAATGTAAGTGTAAATAGTTATAGAAATTAAGACTATTATAGGCAAAACAATTAGTAATAAGATTCTAAGCGTTTCTGAGAGCTCACTTCCCATGCCCAAAAATGCACCTGTATTTTCAACCTTTATGAGGGTAAATATATTACCAATTATGCTGTTTTCGATATAACTCTCAAAATTATTTCTAACCCAAATTTTTGAAATTTGATCAAGTGCAATACTCAAAAAAACTATTGTTGTAATTAATAAATTACGCTTTCTTTTATCCAACATTTTCCAAATTTAATGAACTTGAATTTATATCTCCATTAATTTTTCTTACCAATCCTTGTAGAACACGACCAGGTCCAACCTCAATAAACTCTTTAGCTCCATCTTGAACCATTTTATTTATTGACTGAGTCCATTTTACAGGACTAGTTAGCTGAGATATTAAATTTTCTTTTATTTCAATTTCTGAAGAGTAGGGAAGGCCACTAACGTTTTGATATATTGGACATATTGGATCAGAAAAAATAGTTTCATTTATAGCATTTTCAAGTTCTCTTTTTGCATCCTCCATAAGCGGAGAATGAAATGCACCCCCGACAGGCAAAACTAATGCACGTCGAACACCAATTTCTTTTAATTTTTCGCATGCTAATTCTATTGCATTTAATTCACCTGAAATAACCAATTGGCCTGGGCAATTATAATTTGCAGCCACGACAGTGCCATTGACTTCACTACACACATTTTCAACGAGTTTATCTTCCAACCCTAAAACAGCCGCCATAGTTCCAGGATTATTTTCACAAGCTTTTTGCATTGCATTTGCTCTAATTGAAACTAACTTTAGTCCGTCCTCAAATGAAATAGATTTATTTATAACAAGAGCTGAGAATTCGCCTAATGAGTGGCCTGCAACCATTGCAGGTAAGATTTCATTTTCTTTACTCATTGCCAATATTACAGAATGTAAAAAAATCGCTGGTTGAGTGACCGAGGTTTGTTTTAAGTCTTCAGTTGATCCATTAAACATCACATCACTTATTTTAAAACCTAAAATTTCGTTAGCATTATTAAAAAGTTCATAGGCAGTCTTGGAATTTTCAAATAAATCCTTACCCATTCCTGAAAATTGTGCTCCTTGACCTGGAAAAATATATGCTTTCATTACTTAATTTTTAAATATGTTTTATATGTAAACGAATATTTATGGCGTTCATCCTTTTTATGGTTTTCTTCATTAATTAGTTTCCATTCGTTTTTGTTAATTTTTGGAAAGAAAGTATCCGCTTCGAACTCCTCATGAACCCTTGTTAATTCGATAATATCACTATATTTCATGGCTAGATTATAAATTTGCCCACCACCAATAACATATGGATTTTCATCTTCATTAGTTGCTTTTACTGCATCCTCAAAATTATTTACAACAATAACTTCGTCAGGAAAATAGCTGTAGAATTTTTTTGAAATAACAATATGTTTTCTATTGGGTAATAATCCAGGAAATGAATCAAATGTTTTTCTACCCATAATTATGCAATGACCTGAGGTAAGTCTTTTAAACCTTTTTAGGTCATCTGGCAAACTCCAGATTAGATCATTGTTTTTTCCAATAGCATCATTTTCAGCTGCAGCAACAATAATGGTTATAGTTTTTTTTATCATGAGATTGATTAAACTGCAACTTTTCCTTTAATGTGAGGATGAGGATTATAATCTTCTAATACAAAATGTTCAAATTTAAAATCAAAAATACTTTTAACCTCTTTATTTATTTTAATTGTTGGTAGCTTTCTTGGTTCTCTAGTTAGTTGTAATTTCATCTGATCAAAGTGATTACTGTAAATATGAGCATCTCCAAAAGTATGAATAAAATCACCCAATTTTAAATTACACACTTGAGCTATCATTATGGTTAAAAGCGAATATGATGCGATATTAAAAGGTACTCCCAAAAAAATATCTGCACTTCTTTGATATAATTGACAAGAAAGTTTACCGTCAATTACATGAAATTGAAAAAATGCATGACATGGAGGTAATGCAGCCTTTCCATTAGCAACATTGGTTTCAAAAGATTTTGAAGTATCAGGTAAAACAGATGGATTCCAGGCTGAAATAAGATGCCTTCTGCTACTTGGATTGTTTTTTAAATCATTGATTAAGTTTGATATTTGATCAATTCCATCGTTGTTCCAATTTCTCCACTGAAAACCGTAAACAGGACCAAGATCACCATTTGAATCTGCCCAGGCATCCCATATTTTTACTCCATTTTCTTGTAAATATTTAATATTTGTATCACCTTTTAAAAACCATAGTAATTCATAAATTATTGATTTAAGATGAAGTTTTTTTGTTGTTACCATTGGAAAACCATCATCTAAATTAAATCTCATTTGATAGCCGAAAACACTTTTAGTGCCAGTTCCGGTTCTGTCTTCCTTTAGTTCTCCATTATCAAGAACGTGTTTAACTAAGTCTAAATATTGTCTCATAAAATTCAGTTAGTAAAAATAATTAATAGTGATAATCTTAATTAATAAGAAAAGTAAAAGTTATTAACTTTTTAGCCAATAATCATACCTGCAATTGTTGCTGATAAAAGGGATGCTAAAGTACCTCCAATTAAAGCTTTAAATCCAAATTTTGAAAGATTTTTTCTTTGTTTTGGTTCAAGAGCACCTATTCCTCCTATTTGGATTCCGATTGATGCAAAATTTGCAAAACCGCAAAGCATATAAGTAGCTATGATTATTGATTTTTGATAATTTAAATGAATCACATTTGCAGCATCTTTTAAATCGGACAATTGGATGTATCCTATAAATTCACTAGCTGCTAATTTTATACCTAATAGTTGACCCATCAAAGTAATATCTTCTTTCGCAACACCTATCAACCACATAACTGGAGCAAAAATATATCCTAATATAAGCTCTAGTGATAATTCGGAGTATACAGTTTTATCGCTAATCCAAGCGTTTAAATTTGTTATCTCACCAAAGCCGCTTAGTATATAATTAATTAAAGCTATAAAGGCGATAAATACTAGGAGCATAGCTGCGATATTAGCTGCTAATTTTAATCCTTCCGAAGTTCCGATAGAAATAGCATCTAAAAAATTAGAGCCTATCTTGTCTTGGGACACTTCAACATTTGAATCAATTTTTTCAGTTTCTGGATAAAGAATTTTAGAAATCACAATTGCACCAGGTGCAGCCATTACTGATGCTGTTAAAAGATGTTTTGCATAATAGACCTTAAGTTCGGGGTCTTCTCCTCCAAGGAAACCAATGTAAGCAGCAAGAACACCTCCTGCAACTGTAGCCATTCCCCCAATCATAACCAGCAAAATTTCAGATTTTGACATTTTTTCTAAGTATGCTTTAATCATTAGTGGAGATTCGGTTTGACCAAGAAATATATTTCCTGCAACACTTAAACTTTCAGGCCCAGAAACACCAAGAAGTTTAGATAATAGTAAAGCCATCACTCTCACTATTTTTTGTATAATCCCAAGATAAAATAAAATGGATGTTAATGCTGCAAAGAAAATCACAGTAGGTAAAATGGAAAAAATAAACACATTTCCAAAATTTTCTACACTCACTAAATCCCCAAATAAAAATTTGGTACCCTCCATTGTAAAATCAAGAATTTTAACAAAAACCTTTCCTGCACTTTCAAATATCATCTTTACCCAAGAAATTTTAAGAACCCCAACTGCAAGAATTAATTGAAGTATTAAGCCAGTTGATGCAGTTTTCCAGTTGATTGCTTTTTTATTATTTGAAAGAAGATAAGTTGTTAAAATTAGAAATGATATTCCCAAGAGACCTCTCAGAAATCCTTCAAGGGTAAAGCCATTACTTGGAATAATATTTTGATCTTGTGCAAAAACAAAACTATTTGCAGTAATAAAAAATAAGGTTGTTAAAAGTATCTTTTTTTTATCTGTTAGAAATTTCATCCCTGATTTTTGCAGCTGATTCATAATTTTCATTTTGAACAGCAATTTTTAATAATTCTTCTAATTCTTTGGTTGTTTTCTCTTTGAGGTCACTATTTTCAACTTCTGAATTTTCATCTGAAAATAACTCTTTAAGCAATGACTTTTCATCAATTTCTTTTTCTACTTTAATCACGACTCCTGCTTTTTCAAGAATGTTTTCATAAGTGTAAATTGGGGCTTCAAATCTTATTGCCAAAGCAATAGCATCACTGGATCTGGAGTCGATTATTTCTTCAATTCCGTCTCTTTCACAAATAACGCTAGAGTAAAACACACCATCAACGAGCTTGTGAATAATTACTTGTTTTATTTTAATATCAAATCTAACACAAAAATTTTTGAACAAATCGTGAGTCAAAGGTCTCGGAGGTTTAATTTCCTTTTCAATAGCAATGGCAATAGATTGCGCCTCGTTTGTACCAATTACAATTGGCAACTTTCTCTCACCTTCTATTTCGCTCAAAATTAACGCATATGCACCATTCTGAGTTTGGCTGTAGGAAATACCGTTAATTAGTAGTTCAATAAGATTCATAAAGTAAATCTAATGTTATGTTTTAATTTAAAAAAATAAAGATTACTCATTAGCAGCTTTAAATTCTTTTAGTTTATCAATTAATTTTGGCACAACTTCAAAAGCATCTCCAACAATTCCATAGTCAGCCGCTTTAAAAAAAGGAGCCTCAGGATCCGTATTTATAACGACTTTTACTTTTGATGAATTAACACCAGCAAGATGCTGAATTGCACCTGAAATACCAATTGCAATATATAAGTTTGATGATACAGGCTTACCGGTTTGCCCCACATGTTCGCTGTGTGGCCTCCAACCTAAATCAGAGACAGGCTTTGAGCATGCTGTTGCACCACCAAGAACTTCAGCAAGGTTTTCTATTAGATGCCAATTTTCAGGACCTTTTAAACCTCTTCCCCCTGAAACAACAATATCAGCATCGGCAATTGTAACTTTATTTGTTGCTCTGTCTATTGATTTTACTTTATTTCTCGATTCAGATATATTAAAATTTATTTCAACAAACTCAGACTTTACAGGGTTTTCTTTTAGACCAAAAGAATTTTTTGAAATAGCTAAAATAATTTTGTTTTTAATTATTTCTACGGTTTCAAAAGCTTTATTTGTAAAAGTATTTCTTACAACTCTCATTTTTTCATCATCACTGGGTTTTGAAATTACATTTGTAACATAACTAGCATCTGTTAAAACAGATAACATACCCCCTATGTACTTTGAATTTGAACTAGAGCTTAATAAAATTAAATTACATTTCTCATTGTTAAAAACTTCACAAATACATTTTGAATAGTTACTTGGGTCAAAATTCTTGAGTTCTTCATTTTTAGAGTTTATGATTTTATTAACTCCATAATATGATAAACTTTCAGCGTTGGATGCGTTAAAACACAAAGCATTTACACTACCTCCTTTTTCAGATGAAATTTCGAAAGCATATGACGCAATTTCAAAGGCATCTTTTTTAAGATTTCCTTTATCATCAGTTTCTGCGAAAATTAGTATTTCCATATTATAATGCTTTGGCTTCGTTATGTAATAAATCAATTAACTTTTCAATTTCATCTGGGGAAACTAAAGTAACTTCTCCCTTTGGCTGAGGTTTTTCAAAACTTTTTGAATGAGTTACGCTAGGATCTTCACTAGTCTCAACAACAACTAGTTCTTTTTTTCTTGCCATCATTATTCCTCTCATATTTGGAATCCGTAAATCACTCTCTTCAACTAAACCTTTTTGACCTCCGATTATTAGTGGTAAATTTGATGATATATTTTCTTTACCACCCTCAATTTCTCTTGAGGCTTCGACGGAATTTCCTGAAATGTTTAAAGCAATACATTTGTCAATAAAATTGATATTAGTTAGGGCTGAAATCATTCCAGGAACCATACCGCCGTTATAATCAATTGACTCTCTTCCAGCAATTATTAAATCATAACTATTTTCATTAATGTAATTTGATATAAACTTCGCTACGGAGAAACCGTCTTTAGGATCATGATTTATTCTTACAGCCTTATCTGCTCCGATAGCAAGTGCTTTTCTAAGTGTGGGTTCGGTATCTTGTAATCCTACATTAATTACATCAATAGTAGCATTATTTTTTTCCTTAAACCAAATGGCTCGTGTTAATCCAAACTCATCATTTGGATTAATTACAAACTGCACACCAGCTTTGTCAAACTTACTGTTATTTTCGGTAAAATTAATCTTTGATGTAGTATCAGGAACATGACTTATACATACAAGAATTTTCATAAGATAGATATTCTAAAATTCATCATCAAAGTTACTAATTTGAAAGACAAAAAACTTTAATTAATAAATAATTTTAACTTATTAATGTTTAATTTTAACTGCTTTATTATTTTTGTCAAAAATTAGATTTTATGAGGACTATTCAATTCAGAGAAGCTGTTTGTGAAGCAATGAGCGAAGAAATGCGAAATGATGAAAGTATATTTCTTATGGGTGAAGAAGTTGCTGAGTACAATGGTGCATACAAAGCATCTAAAGGCATGCTTGATGAATTTGGAGCAAAAAGGGTTATTGATACTCCAATTTCTGAACTTGGTTTTGCTGGAGTTGCAATTGGTTCAACAATGACAGGGAATAGGCCAATTGTTGAATACATGACTTTTAATTTCTCATTAGTTGGAATAGATCAAATTATCAATAATGCTGCAAAAATTAGACAAATGTCGGGTGGTCAATTTAATTGCCCAATCGTTTTCAGAGGCCCTACTGCATCTGCTGGTCAATTAGCAGCAACTCATTCTCAAGCTTTTGAAAATTGGTTTGCCAATACCCCAGGACTTAAGGTAATTGTTCCCTCTAACCCATATGACGCAAAAGGTTTATTAAAATCAGCGATTCGTGATGATGACCCAGTGATTTTCATGGAAAGTGAGCAGATGTATGGCGATAAAGGTGAGGTGCCTGAGGGCGAATACACAATTCCTATCGGGATTGCTGACATAAAAAGAGAAGGTTCTGATGTTACAATTGTCTCTTTTGGGAAAATAATTAAGGAAGCTTACAAAGCAGCTGATGAACTAGAAAAAGAAAATATTTCGTGTGAAATTATTGATCTTAGGACTATCCGACCAATGGATCATGAAGCTATCCTAAATTCTGTAAAAAAAACCAATAGACTTGTGATTTTAGAAGAAGCTTGGCCATTCGGTAATGTTGCTACAGAAATTACTTACCAAGTTCAATCCCAAGCATTTGATTATCTTGATGCTCCAATAGAAAAAATTAATACTGCTGATACTCCTGCTCCATATTCTCCAGTTTTACTCAAAGAATGGCTTCCTAACAGTGAAGATGTTATAAAAGCGGTTAAAAAGGTAATCTACAAATAATCAAAGAGTTTTCTTAATTAACTCTGATTTCACTATTTTTGCCAACTAATTAAAAAAATTAACTATGGATTCAATGATGATTTACATGCCAATAATGATGTCAGCATTAGGCCTTGCTTATGTTTTTGTAAGAAGGTCTTGGGTGATGAAACAAGATGCAGGTGACGGAAAAATGAAAGAGATTTCTGATCATATATACGAAGGTGCACTAGCCTTTTTAAATGCTGAGTATCGTTTATTAACCGTATTTGTATTAGTGGTAAGTGCAGTTCTTGCAGGTATATCATTTATTGTACCTACAACTCATATTTTGATTGTGGTATCATTTATTTTTGGAGCATTTTTCTCTGCTTATGCTGGTAACATAGGAATGAAGATTGCTACCAAAACAAATGTTAGAACTACACAAGCTGCTAAAACATCTTTACCAAATGCACTTAAAATTTCATTTGCTGGTGGAACAGTTATGGGATTAGGAGTAGCAGGTTTAGCTGTATTAGGTCTTACAGCTTTTTTTATCATATTCTTTAACCATTTTATGGGTGGTGTTTGGGCTGATACTGATTATGGATCTGCCAGTGATACTATGACTATAGTTTTAGAAACTCTTGCTGGATTTTCATTAGGAGCAGAATCAATTGCTTTATTTGCAAGAGTTGGTGGTGGAATTTACACAAAAGCGGCTGATGTAGGTGCTGATTTAGTTGGAAAAGTTGAAGCTGGAATCCCAGAAGATGACCCACGAAATCCAGCTACAATTGCTGATAATGTAGGAGATAATGTAGGAGATGTTGCTGGTATGGGAGCTGACTTATTTGGTTCATATGTAGCAACGGTTCTCGCTGCTATGGTTCTTGGAAATTATGTTATTATCGATATGGGAGGCTCTATTGACGATACTTTTGGGGGAATTGGACCAATTTTATTACCAATGGCAATAGCTGGACTAGGTATTATTATTTCTCTGATAGGTACACTATTTGTAAAAATAAATTCAAATGATGCAAAGGAGGCTGAAGTTATGGGTGCTCTTAATAAAGGAAATGGGATTTCTATCCTACTGGTTGCAATATCCTGTTTTTTCCTAGTTGATTATATGCTTCCCGAAACTTTAAATATGGAGTTTTTTGGTGAAGGATTAAAAGATATAGCTTCAATTAATGTATTCTACGCTACATTAACAGGTTTAATTGTTGGCTGGTTTATTTCTGCAATTACTGAATATTACACAGGGCTGGGTAAAAAACCTGTTCTTGAAATCGTTCAAAAATCAAGTACTGGTGCAGCTACTAATATTATCGCAGGTTTAGCAACCGGTATGATTTCAACTTTCGGATCAGTAATCTTATTTGCAGCTGCAATATGGGCAGCATATGCTTTTGCTGGTTTTTACGGTGTAGCTTTATCTGCTTCAGCCATGATGGCAACAACCGGAATGCAATTAGCAATTGATGCCTTTGGCCCAATATCCGACAATGCAGGTGGGGTAGCCGAAATGAGTGGACAAGACCCTATTGTAAGGGAAAGAACAGATATATTAGATTCTGTAGGAAATACTACTGCAGCTACTGGAAAAGGTTTTGCAATTGCTTCTGCAGCTCTTACTTCGCTTGCTTTATTTGCAGCTTATGTAACATTTACCGGAATTGAAGGTATCAATATCTTTAAAGCTCCAGTTTTAGCAATGTTATTTATTGGAGGTATGGTTCCTGTAGTATTTTCAGCTTTAGCTATGAATGCAGTTGGAATGGCTGCTATGGAAATGGTTTATGAGGTTAGAAGACAATTTAAAGAAATTCCTGGAATAATGAAGGGTAAGGCGAAGCCTGAATATGATAAATGTGTAGATATCTCTACCAAAGCATCTCTAAAAGAAATGATGCTTCCAGGTATTTTAACAATTGGAACCCCAATAATAATTACTGTATTACCGATGTTATTTGGACTGGATAATCAATTAATAGCTGAAATGCTTGGTGGATATATGGCTGGAGTTACGGTTAGTGGAGTTTTATGGGCAATTTTCCAAAACAATGCTGGTGGTGCATGGGACAATGCAAAAAAATCTTTTGAGGCAGGCGTTGAAATTAACGGAGAAATGACATTCAAAGGTTCTGATGCACATAAGGCATCAGTCACTGGAGATACAGTTGGAGATCCTTTCAAAGATACATCTGGACCATCTATGAATATTCTTATCAAACTTACATGTTTAATAGGTTTGGTAATTGCTCCGATATTAGGAGGTCATGGAACTCATGATGTTGAACATAAATCAGTAACGTATATATACGATGCTACATACCTTGATACATTTGAAATGGGTAATGAGGATAAGGTATTAATTGTACAATCTCTGGTGAGAGATTTAATAGCTAAAGATTACACTAAAGTTGCTGAATATCTTTCTGAAGATGTTGTTTTTAATCTTTCTGATGGTTCATTAATCAGAGGTAAGGAATCTGCCATGAAACATATTTCAGACACATATTCTGAAGTTAATATTGAAGATTATAGTGTTGCGGTTAACCTTGCAGTTACAGGAGATAATGGTGAGGAATGGGTTTTACTATGGGATGAAGGAAATATTGTCGAATCAAACGGTAAATCAACAATTAAAAGTTGGATGGAATCTTTCCGATTTGACGGAGATAAAATTAATTTTATTAATATGTATTCCAAATAGATAATAAAAAAAAGGCCTCAATTTGAGGCCTTTTTTTTATTTCATTTTTTCATCTATCAATGAAATTATTTTTTTAAGGTCATCCTTGTTTTCAACAAAGTCTAAATCATCAATATCAACGATTAATAATTCTCCCTTGTTATAATTATGTATCCAAGCTTCATATCTTTCATTTAATCTGCTTAAATACTCAATACTTATAGAATTTTCATATTCACGTCCCCTTTTATGAATTTGAGAAACCAGATTTGGAATAGAGCTTCTAAGATATATTAATAGGTCTGGTGCAGCTACATTTTCCTCCATTAAATCAAAAAGTGATCTGTAGTTTTCAAAATCACGATTTGTCATAAGTCCCATTGCGTGCAGATTGGGTGCAAAAATATTAGCATCCTCATAAATAGTTCTGTCTTGAATTACATTTTTACTTTTTTCATGGATTTCTTTTACTTGTCTAAATCTGCTATTTAAAAAATATATTTGAAGATTAAAACTCCATCTTTCCATTTGATTATAAAAATCATCTAGGTATGGATTTTTGACTACGTCTTCTAATTGCTTATTAAATTTATAATGTTTAGCTAGATATTTAGTCAATGTAGTTTTTCCAGCACCAATATTTCCTGCGATTGCTATATGCATTTTAGTAATTTAAAATTAAATATTTGTTTAAATGATCCTTGTCATAAATATACAAGGTTTCATCGATTACGGAAAAATCTTTTATAAATAATTTTTCATGATTAATATCGATAAATAATTCATCATCATTTTTAAAATGAATTAATTGATTATTATTTGCAAGAATAACATCATTCTTAAATAACCTTATTTTATTAACTCTGTTACCGTTTTCAGATTTGTAAATTATAGAGCCATTATAATTAATTTTATAAAAATATAAGTCCGTTATAACCCACAAGTAATTATAATCACTTTTAAAGTCGAGAAATTCTCCCTCAATTTTGGTTTCAATATTTTCTATAAGTAGTTTCTTGAAAAAATCAAATTTTTTTATCTTCATATCTGTTTCATCAAAAATCCATATGCTATTGTCATTTGCTGTTGAGATGTCATAAATTTCACCTAATGAATCAATTTCATTAAAATTAATCCTGGTTATTTCATTTAAAAAATTATCAAGAATAACAAGAGTGTTAAAATCTAGAAACCAAACTTTAATTTTTAATGGATTATATAGGTCAACTTTTGATATAAAACCCATAGAAGAGTCAGAAAATAAAAGATCCTTTCTTTTGGAAAGACGATAATCATTTAAATAATATTTGTTTCCCAGATTATCAATTTTTATTAATTCAACACTATTATCACGCTTAGATGTTTCTGTTCTCTCTATTTTAATTTGATTTTGAGCTAGAAAAGATTGTAGGAAAATAAAAATGAACAATAATTGTACTCTCATAATATCAATGTACAAAAATATTATGATTAATTTAACCGTATATTAATAGCTCATTATTACATGAGTTACTATATTTAAAAAAAAATTATGAATAAACTTTTATTTATTTCTGCCCTTCTTTTAACCTTAAGCATCAGTTCTCAGGATTTCCAAGGACAAGCTTTTTATAAAACCCAAACATCGATGGATTTTGGATCCTGGGGTGATAGAATGTCTGCCGAACAAAAAAAGGCAATGAAAGAAAGAATGAAGCCCTTTTTAGAACCTGTTTACATACTTACTTTTGATAAGACCAAATCCATTTACCAGCAAGAGGAAACATTAGATGCGCCAGGAAGTGGTGGCGGAAGAGGTTGGGGAAGAATGTGGGCATCTGCAGGAGGCCCTGTTTACAAAGATTTAGTATCAAAAAAATCTCTTCAAAGCACTGAGTTTATGGGTAAAAAGTTTCTAATCTCCAATGATCCAGATAAAATCAAATGGGTTATGGAAAAAGAACAAAAGATGATTGGAAATTATTTGTGTTTTAAGGCAACAGCGAAAGTTCCTAAGCCAAAAACTATGACTAGTGTCTGGAGAAATACAGAAAAACAAAATGACTCAATTAAAGATTCATCTATTGATGAGTCAGAAGAAGAATCCTTGACAATAACCGCATGGTATACTCCTCAAATCCCTGTAAGTCATGGTCCTGCCCAATACGGCGGCCTTCCTGGATTAATTTTAGAGTTAACAAATGACTCCACTGTAATGTTATGTACCAAAGTTGTGATGAACCCAGATAAAAGAATACAAATTTCTGAGCCAAAAAAAGGGGAATTTGTTTCTAGAACAGAGT
>CABYIO010000011.1 GCA_902519075.1 uncultured Bacteroidota bacterium
AGAGTCACTAAAGGAAGAAGAAAATTTTTTATTAATTTCTGAATTTAACAAACTTGTAAACGAACAAATTAAAAACCAGCCCGCTCCTTTTATCTATGAAAAAATAGGAACAAAATTCAGCCATTTTTTTATAGATGAATTTCAGGATACTTCAAAAATGCAATGGGACAACTTAAAGCCTCTTATTGAAAACTCTTTATCCTCTGAGAACTCAACATTAACCTTAGCAGGAGATCCTAAACAATCTATTTATAGGTGGAGGGGTGGTGACGTGGAAGAATTCATGAATCTTCTTGCCAATGAATCTCCTTTTTTCTGTGATAAAAACATAATCAATCTAAATACTAATTACAGAAGCTCAAAGGAAATTGTACATTTTAATAATTCACTATTTAAGCATATTTCAGAATTATATGCTGATAACTCTGACTTACTTGAGATTTTAAACTTTCCAAAACAAAATTACTCTGATGCAGAAAAAGGGTACTTAAGTTTAAACTTTTATGAGAAAAATAATAAAACTGACATTGAGCAATTTTATAATGTTCAAACCTTATCAAATATTAATGATCTAATCAAAAGAGGGTATTCGTATAAGAATATTTGTATCATTGTTAGAAAGAAAAAAGAGGGTGTAAAAATCGGAGATTATTTGACCGAAAATAACATTCCCATTATTTCGTCTGAGGTACTAAATCTATCGTCCAGTTCAGATATTAATTTAATTTTAAATCTCATTCGTTTTCATATTGAACAATCTGATTTTAATAAGATAAACTTATGTAAGTCATTATGTGAATTAAATTTTATAAATCAATTGAAAGAAGATTTCTTGATTGATATTTTAGAAAAGGACTTTAAAGTTATCAAAAAGCATATCACAATTGATAATTTTAATCTGGAGCTAAAGCAATTAAATAGAGTATCAACATATGAAGCTCTGGAATATATCATTGATGAGTTTAAAATAATGAAAGATGGAAATGCATATGTTCAGTTTTTTCTGGATTTTGCTCATGAATACACCTATAAATTTCAAACCGGATTAAATGAATTTGTTGAATATTTTGAAGAAAAGAAAGAAAAATTAAATATTGTTAATCCTCAGGGTGTAGATGCAGTTGAAATTATAACAATACATAAATCCAAAGGTTTAGAGTTTCCGGTCGTTATTTATCCTTATGCAAATATTAATATTCATGGTGATTTAAATCCAAAAACATGGATAAATATTGAAGATGAAAAGGACATTGATTTAAAAAAATCACTAATTAATATTAATCAAGATTTAGAAAAAATCGATAAAGATTTATTTTCTAGTTATAGAATAAAATTAGAGATTGATAATATTAACTTATTGTATGTTGTTCTAACAAGAGCAGAACAAGAGCTCTATATACTTTCTGATAAAATTATGGATCCCAAAGGAAATGAAAAGATCAATTTATACTCTGGTATTTTTATTAGTTATTTAAAAACAATAGGTGCTTGGGATAATTCTAAGTCCTCTTACGATTTTGGATTAAAAAGTTTAAACAAAGCAGAAATTAAAACAACTAAAAATTTAATTCAAAATCATGTTACAGTTAATTCTAGAATTAAACAAAATATAATAATTAGTTCAAAAAATTCTAATTCCTGGTTAAATGATTTTGAACATGCACAAGAAGAAGGAAATATTTTTCATGAAATAATGAAGGAAATACGCTCAGAAAAAGATGTTAAAATAGTTTTGAATAAATTCTACGATTTAGGAGTAATTGATGATGAGCAAAAAGAAAAATACAAAAGGAGTGTTTTGGAGGTTATAAATCATGCCGATTTGAATGAATACTATAATGAGGAATTAATTAGTTTTAACGAAAGAGAAATAATTTCAAAAAATGGAACAATATTAGTTCCTGACAGACTGGTTTTCCTTAATAATTCGGAAGTTTCTATAATAGATTACAAAACAGGATCAGAAAGTATATCTCATATAAATCAGCTAAATAATTACGAGGCTGTTTTAAAAGAAATGAATATAAAAGCGGTCGTAAAAATACTAATATATATAGCAGAAAAAATCAAAATTAAGTTTTGTTAGCAGTCTTTCCATAAAATACACGATATATTAATGTCAATTAATTTATCATTAGTTTAACCACTTTTATTATATTTTAATGTAAAATAATAGTCATGAAAAAATTAATCGCCTTATTAACATTTTTAATATTTATTATAAACTCCTCTGAAATTAGAGCTCAAGACGAAGACAATCCGTGGCAAATTAGTTTTGGAACTAACGCCGTTGATGTTGAAGCAGACACTAATACCTCAATTAACGAATTTTTCAATGTTGATGGAAGCTGGAATGTGTCAAAGTCTCCCATTTCCATGTTTTCTGTTTCAAAATATGTAGGAGGAAATTTATCATTTGGAGTTGGTGCATCTTTTAATAGTATTAAAAATTATGCAACAGGACGTGAATTACCTGGGGTAACTAATGATTATTTCTCGATTGATGCAATGCTTAAATATGATTTATCTGAGTTTTTATCCGTTAAAGTTTTAGGCGCAACATTCGAACCTTTTGTTGGAGTTGGTCCTGGATGGACTTCTTTTAGTAATCAAGATGGATTAACCGCTAATTTATCTTTGGGAATTAATTATTGGCTTACAGAAACATTTGGGGTTGTAGCAATGTCAGAATATAAACATAATCTTACAGATTTAGATCAAAGCTTAATGCTTGATGAAGGCGGAACCATGCGTTGGTCATTAATGTTTGTGATTAAATTTGGAAAATCTGAATAGAATTGAATATTAGTATTTTTCGCTGTTTTTTCTTAAAAATCACTACATTTACAGAGAATTCCGTATTTTTGCGGAAAATATTAAATAGTAAATAAAAAATTATGAAAAAATTTTACTCTCTATTCTTAACTACTATGTTAGTTTTTGGGCTTACTACTTTACAAGCTCAAGATAAGAATAACCCATGGCAATTTAGCTTTGGTACAAACGCTATTGATGTGGAAGCTGACACTAATACACAATTTGCTGATTTCTTCGATGTAGATGAAAATTGGAATACAGCTAAGTCTCCAATCTCAATGTTTACAATCTCTAAATATATCGGTGATAATTTATCATTTGGAGTTGGTGCATCTTTTAATAGTATTAAAAATTATGCAACAGGACGTGAATTACCTGGGGTAACTAATGATTATTTTAATGTTGACGCAATGTTAAAATATGATTTATCTGATGCTCTTCCTATTAGAGTTTTAGGTATGGACTTTGAGCCGTTTGTTGGTGTTGGTCCAGGATGGACATGGTTTGACGAACAGGATGGTTTAACAGGTAACTTATCAGTTGGTGTTAACTACTGGTTTAATGATGTATTTGGTTTCACTTTGATGTCTGAGTACAGACATAACATGGACGATCTTCAAAGATGGAAAACACCTATTTTAGATGAAGGTGGAACTATGAGATGGTCAGCTATGCTTTCTGTTAAATTTGGTGGAACAGATACTGATGGTGATGGAATCTATGATGATCACGATGAGTGTCCAGAGGTTCCTGGATTAGAAGAATTTAACGGATGTCCTGACACTGACGGTGATGGAATCCAAGACAGTGAAGATGACTGTCCAATGGAAGCTGGTTTAGCTGAGTTTAATGGCTGTCCTGATACAGACGGTGATGGAATTTCAGATAATAAAGACAGGTGTCCTACAGTTGCTGGTCTAGAAAGTATGGGTGGTTGTCCTGATACAGACGGTGATGGTATTACTGATGGTCAAGATGCTTGTCCTAAAGTTGCTGGTCCAAGAGGAAATAGAGGTTGTCCTTGGCCTGATACAGACGGTGACAGCGTAGTAGATAAAGACGATAATTGTCCAGAAGTTCCTGGTACAGTTGCTAATAATGGTTGTCCAGAAGGTCCAACTGCTGATGATATGGCAAAAATTACTGAACTTTCGAGAGGTATTCAGTTTGCATTTGGTGCCACTACCTTCACAGAAGGTACACCTCCTGTTCTTGATGCAATTGTTTCAATCATACTAAAATACCCAGATGCTAACTTTAGTGTTGAAGGTCATACTGATAGTAAAGGAACAAATGGATTTAATCAAACGCTTTCAGAGAGAAGAGCTGCAGCTGTTGTAGATTATTTATCTACAAGAAATGTTTCTACAGACAGATTAAATGCAGTTGGTTTTGGTGAAAACAATCCAATTGACACTAATATTAATTCTGCTGGAAGAGCAAATAATAGAAGAGTTGAGATTTTATTTGTAAAATAAGACTCTAGCCTACATACTATATTAAAAAACGCTTCGCATTTAGCGAAGCGTTTTTTATTTTTATAAGATGCACCATTTTATAAAAAATGTTATTGAAAAAATATTTGCGGATAAGACACTAAATATTTCAAATAGCATTATTATACTTCCAAACAAAAGATCTAAGGTTTTCCTAAAAAAGGAAATTAGTAATGTTTCAAAGAAAACAATAATTGCTCCAAAAATTTATGACATAGAAGAGTTTATGTCGGTAATTTCAGGAATAGAAAAAATTTCAGATACAGAACTACTTTTTGAATTTTATAATGTTTACTCTACTCAAACTAAGGATGATAAGGAAACTTTTGAGGAGTTTATTTCATGGGCTAAAACGCTTTTAAAAGATTACAATGAAATTGATAGGGAACTCTGTAATACTGAATCGCTATTTGATTATTTAAGAGCATTTAAGGATTTAACTCATTGGTCGAGTTATGAAAAAGAAACTAAACTAATCAAAAACTATAAAGAGTTTTGGAAAAAAATTAAAGTTTATCACAATGATTTAAATGTTAGATTAACTATACTAAGAAGAGGTTATCAAGGATTAATTTATCGAGAAGCTGTAGAAAGAATCCAAAGCTATATTGAAAGTACATCAGATATCAATCATATTTTTATAGGTTTTAATGCACTCAGTAAATCAGAATCTGAAATTATACAAGAAATTATAAGCAAAAATGGAGAAATATACTGGGATATTGACAAACAATATCTAAACTCAGAATATAATAATGCTTGTTTATTTATTCAATCTTACTTGAAAAATTGGTCATACTATAAAAACAATGATTTAGAAATATTTTCTGATGACTATAAAAGGAGAAAGAATATTCAAGCTATAGGAACTCCAAAAAATATTGGCCAGGTAAAATATGTTGGCGAATTGCTTAATTCATTGAGCTCAGATGAAATTGATGATACGGCGATTGTTTTAGGTGATGAAAGAATGCTTATTCCTCTTATTAACTCTATTCCATCGAATGTTAAGAATATAAATGTTACGATGGGATACCCCTTGAAAAATTCTAATATCTTTTCATTTTTTTATCTATTATTACGAATTCATTCTAAAAATCAATCTACCTTTTACTATAAATATATATTGTCAATTTTATCTCATGAACTAATTGCTCCAATTCTAAATAAAAGTACAGACATATGTCAAATGATTAAGAAAGAGAATCTTATTTATATGACTATGAATGAAATCATAGAAATTGATAAAGGAAATAAGGGAATTTTCAAATTACTTTTTTCAAAATGGAAAGATGCTGATGAAGGGATAAGCTCATGTCTTCAATTAATAGAACTTATAAAAAAATATTATTCAAAAAATCCAAAAGATGATTTTATAAATCTAGAATTATTATATAATATCAATAAGATATTCATGCAAATAAAAATTTCAAGCAAAAAATTTAATTATCTAAAAAGTATAAATTCATTAAAAGTAATTTTTAAAGAACTATGTGAAATGAGTTCTACTCCATTTAATGGAGAGCCCATTAAAGGCCTTCAAATTATGGGAATGCTTGAAACTAGACTGTTGAATTATAAAAATATAATCATTACTTCAATGAATGAAGGTGTTCTTCCTGTAGGTAATAATACTAATAGTTTTATTCCATTTGAAATTAAGAAAGAGAATAATCTTCAAACTTTTAAAGAAAAAGATGCTGTTTTTGCATATCATTTCTACAGATTAATTCAAAGAGCACAAAACATATGGATGCTTTATAATACGGAGCCAGATAGCATGAATAATGGAGAAATAAGTAGGTTTATAACTCAAATCGAAGTAGAGGGAATTCATAATGTGAATGCAAATATATTAGTAGCTCGAACACCCGTAAAATATAAAAATGAAATAGTCTATAATAAAACAAAGGCAGTTCAAAAAAAATTAGAGACAATATTTAGTAATGGTATTAGTGCTTCAATGTTGTGTTTATATTCTCTGGATAAAATCAAATTTTTTGAAAATTATATTCTAGGACTAAAGAAAGAAAAAGTAGAAGAAACAATTGCTTCAAGTACATTAGGTAATATAATACATGATTCATTAGAATTGCTGTACAAGGAAATTGTTGGTAATTATCTAGATATTAAATCATTAGAAAAATTAAAGGATAGTATTAATAGCTGTGTAGTAAGTAATGCTGAGAAGTATGTAAGGACTAGAAACTTAAAAAAAGGTAAAAACGTAATTATAATTGAAACAGCAAAAAAATATGTAGAAAGTGTGATAGATATTGATTTAAAGGAGTTAACTGACGGAAATACGATTAAGATTATTTCAATAGAAAAAGAGTTTAGGTCTGAATTGATCGGAGAAGGGAAAAAATATAAAATTAGAGGAAAAATAGATAGAGTAGACGAAAAAAACGGAGAACTAAGAATAATAGATTACAAAAGTGGGAAAAAACTATACAAGAGAAATTTAGAAGTGAAAGATATCAAAGAAATAAGAAATGAAAAAGGAATCTATAACCTTCAGCTATTAATTTATATGATAGGGGTATATAAGGAGTTAGATGCAAAATATATTAAAAGCGGGATAATTTCATTAAAAAACATAAATGAAGGAGTTTTGGTAGGTGTTTTCGAAGGAAAAAACAGTCTAAGCATTGAAAATATAAAAACTTATGAAAAAGAAATAATATCATTGATAAATGATATTTTGGATCTGAAAATTGAATTTAAAAATTAATATTTTAACTTAAATAAAATGCTTGAATAAAATTCAAAATTTTGAATATAAAATAATATTATTTATATTTACATCATCAATAAAATTAAAAATATATATGAATTACGATGAATTATTTTATGTAAAGTTATGAACATAAAAATAACAAAATCTACATACAAAACAAAAGAGAATAAAAGAGCTATAATATATGATTGTAGTGCAAAAAATTACAGGAAAAAGATAAATACAGGTGTATTTGTAGAAGATGGATATTTAGATAAGTCGGGAATTACTCTTTCTATAGCGTTAAATATTACGTTAGAAAAACTTAAAAATAAAAAGGAAGATGCTTTAGCTAAATATTTAGAAAACAATTGGTCATTTACTGAGCTTGAGGATTACTTGAGAAAAGGAATTGACATTTATTCAATTGAGGAATATGTGAAAAATGACTTTGTAAAAAATAAAAATATAATAACTGGAAACGATTATTTTAATGTGATCAAGGTCTTTAAAAAGCATTTAAATAAAGTAAATATTAGCTTTAATGACCTTTTAGAAGACAATACAATACTAGAATTCAAATTAAAAGCACAAAGAAATGGTGTAAAAGTTTCATCGGTTAACTCATACATAAAAAAAATTGGAGTAATTATGAATCAAGCCTATCGTGATGGATTTATTACAAGAAGGTTTGTTATACCCAAATACGTTCTTGAACATCGAGAAAAAAGATTACATAAAGTATTATTCGATAAGGATAAGTTTATAGAAGCAATAAACAAATCAGATAATATATTTCAGATTCAATCACTTTCAATTTTTTTAATGCTTATAATTTGCGGTGGAATGAAGCCTTCTGATTTGGTAAATTACGAAGTTCACAATAACCATGATAAAAATGATTTACTTGGATCAATGATATATGGAAATAATAGCAGATTTTTAAAATTTAAGAAATCTAATAAGGGGGTCATATTTAAATATATAAAACTAGATTATATAAAAATTAAAATTATTGAACTAGTCAAAACATTATTTTATATAACTCATCACAAAAAATATCCTCATATCATTTCTTCTTACTCAAGCCAATATAAAATATTCGATTTTGATATTGAAAAAGAAAATAA
Organism: uncultured Bacteroidota bacterium; assembly: GCA_902519075.1. Lineage (GTDB taxonomy): Bacteria > Bacteroidota > Bacteroidia > Flavobacteriales > Flavobacteriaceae > MED-G13. The sequence continues at coordinate 8,163 of CABYIO010000011.1, forward strand.
CCTTTACAGAAATCTTTGGAACTTTTATCAGGTTAAAATAAAAGAGGTCTATCATTTAAAATTCAGCGATGCCAAAGGAATTTATTTCGATAAATTAAATACTATTGAAATGAATAAAATAACAAGTGATATTTTATTTGCTAGGGTTAAGGAGGTTGAGCTTATTAGTTACGAAAAAACAAATATTTTAAAAGAAGACATTGAAAAATGTGAAAAGAAAATTTCAAGAATATTATCAGTGAATGAGCTGTTTCAAGTTATAATAAATAAACTAATTTTTTTAGGTGTTGACTTAAACAACATCTCATTAAGCAATGTAAAAACTCCTATGGAATTTTCAAGTTTTTTATTAGAAATCAATAAGTATCGTACAGGCTTATAAAGCGAAGGCTTTCTTCAAATGAACGAGAAGAGCTGAAATTATCTCGATTTATTCTGATTACTTTTTCTTTGTTTGGTATTAAATCAAAGTAATTATCTGAAAAATTATATTCCAGCATCGAGGCAATAAATAAATTTTTTATCAAATTTTTAGAAATTAATTTGATTTCATAAAAACTATCTACAATGTTAACCTCATACTTAAAATTTGGTTGAGTAAGTTTAAGATTTTTTAAGGGTGTTAAGTACTTTATTTTCTCAGAAATGATTATATCATTAAGTGTGACATAAGCAAAAATGAATTTATCATTAAAATATTCATTATCAATGCTAATTGATGCTAAATCTATATTATGAATTATTTTTGAATTGTTGGGATTTGAATGAAATTCGCCTTTCCAAGAATTATAAATTTTCCCAGAAAAATCCATTAATTGAAAATTATACTTATATTTTTCACTATGTAATTTGTCTGTTACAAAATATATAGCAATCTCGTTATTATTTTTATGTAACGATAAAATAGACTCTTCGAATGACTTTTTAGTTTGATAATGTAGTGCTTTCCATTTTCCATAGTAATCAATGCTTGACCAAGATGCAACTGGCCAGCAGTCATTCAATTGCCAATATAGACTGCCCATACATATGTCCCTGTTCCTTCTTTGAGCTTCCATACCCAATGAAATCCCCTCTGCTTGAAGTAATTGACTTACGTATAAAAAATGCTCAAATGAATCAGGAGCATTATAATCGCGCAGCATATATTCTTCAATTGTGCTATTCCCGATACTGGACCTTTGATGTGATTTCATAACATCCGAGTAAATGTTATAATCTGATTGATTAGTGTATTTTTCAACTGACGAAAATTCAGGAAACGATTGAAATCCAAATTCTGACATAAACCTTGGGATTTTCTCTTCATATGTACTAAAGGGTTCTTTGCCCCACCATACTCCCCAGTAATGTGCATCTCCACTTGTCAGGGATTCTGTAACCCCTGTTGAGCTACTGGGTGAAGATGACCAATAATCTGTCGCTGGATCATATTCTTGAATCACTTTAGGTAATATTTTATGAAAGATTTGATCATAGGCTTTAAAAATAGTATCTGCAATTTCTTGTGATTGATTTTCAATAATACCTTTTTTCCAGCCCCAATTTTCCCATGCTGATAATACCTCATTATTACCACACCATAACGCAAGTGAAGGGTGATTTCTTATTCTTTTTACATTATATATAGCTTCTTCTTCAACGGATCTTAAAAAACTGTCATTTCCGGGATACATAGCACAAGCAAACATAAAGTCTTGCCAAACGAGTAAACCATATTTATCACATAACTCATAAAATATATCATCTTCATAGACACCCCCGCCCCATACTCTAATCATATTCATATTGGCATCCACAGCTGCTGACAATAGTTTTTCATAATCTGAGTCTTTTACTCTTGGTAAAAAAACATCTTGAGGAATATAATTAACCCCTTTCATAAATGTGGGGATACCATTTACTTTAAAGAAAAAGTTATTACCAATAGAGTCATTTTCAGTTATTAATTCTATAGTTCTAAACCCTATCGACTTAGAACTGTCAATTGAGTAATTTTCATTTGAAATTTTGATTCGAATGTCATAAAGCTTTTGATTACCCATCCCATTTGGCCACCATCTTTCAATATCTTCCATTGTAAAAGGAATTGTAAATTTATTAGTGCCTTTTTCTAAGTAAACAAAATCCTTAAAAATTTTCTTATCATCTACAGAAATTTCAGCAATAACATTCTTATTTTCAATCAAAGATAGAACTTCAACATTTGCTTCAACAAAGGCTTTATCCCCAACAATATTTTGTTTGAAATAAAGATCATTGATTTTAAAATTACTCCAAAAATTAACATTTATACTTCTCCAAATTCCAGAGGTAACTAATCTTGGTCCCCAATCCCAACCAAAGGAGTAGGGGGCCTTTCTTGAAAAAACACCAACTTTTTTGTTTCCGATAACTTCACCTATTTCGGAAAGATCATTTGCATTATCTGGCAGCTCATACCCCAAATTATCATATTTTTCAATTCCAACATCTATTGGAGACTTGAATTTGATTAATAAGTTATTCTCTCCTCTTATGATTTTTTGCTTTACTTCAATTTTCTTTCCAACAAACATATTGTCAGATGAATAAATAAGATGATCATTTAAAAAAATATCAGCATAAGTATCAAGGCCTAGAAAATCTAGTTCAATGTTATCATAATTAAATTGTGAGTCATTAATATTAAAGGTTGTTCTGTAATTCCAGTCCAGTTTATCAATCCATTGTAATTCATGCTCGTTTAGTCTAAAAAATGGATCATCTATCTTTCCGTTTTCCAGTAAATCTAAATGAACAGTACCTGGAACAGAAGCCGGCATGAATGGTTCACCTTTTTCAGATTGAAATTCCCATTTTGAATCTATTTCCAATGTGTATTCAGTGCTATGATTAGAGCATGAAAAAACAAAAAGGATAAAAAACTGAAATAAAAAGATTTTTATTGTCTCCATTATAATTAACAAATTATGAATTCTAAATTTTAAAGAAAAATGAATAATTTAGAATTTTAAAATTTAAAACAACACTCTGGGTTTGAAAAAAGTTGCAATTCTAATTTTTTTATTATTTAATTTCATTTCATTTTCTCAAGAAAAGACGATCGATACAACGAAAGTTGTTGGATGGCAGAAGTCTGGAAAAAGTAGCTTTCTAATCAATCAAACGGCTTTTAGTAACTGGATTTCAGGTGGGGAAAATAGTGTAGCCGGCACCCTTTCTGTAGATTATAATCTCAATTATTACAAAAACGGTTGGTCATGGGATACAAAAATGATAGGTTCATTTGGGGTAAATAGAAACAGTGATAGTAAATTTTTTAAAAAAATTGATGACAGAATAGAAATAAACTCTGTTATGGGTAAAAAGTTTATTGAAGAATTTAGCTTCTCTAGTTTTTTGAACTTAAAAACACAATTTGCAAAAGGATTTAAATATTCAGATAATGACGAAGGAGATGAAATTAGAACTGAAAAAACAAGGATATTTTCTCCAGCTTATATCCAATTAGGGGTAGGTGTTTATTGGAAAGAAAGTAATTCTCTTTGGGTAAATTTTGCACCAATCACTGGAAGATTAATTATTGCGAGTAAAAAATTTACTAATGACTTGGATGAAGGCGAAGAATATTTTGGTATTCCAAGAGGTCAAAATTCTAGGTTTGAACTCGGTGCTTCCATTAGTGCCTTTTATAAATTTGAATTAGTTGAAAATATAACCATTGAGCAAAGAGTAAATCTGTATTCTGATTATCTATACAAAGCAGATAATATTGATGTAGATTATACACTTTCAGCATTTATGAAAATAAATGATTATTTATCTACAACACTTATTGTTCAATGTTTGTATGATGATAATGCAATTAAAAAAATACAATTGAGAGAAGTATTTGGTCTTGCATTTGTAATTGATATATTGGAAATCCCAAAAATTATCTAATTATCTATTTTTCATTTTTGCCAATAATCTTAATAACTCTAAATAAAGCCATATTAAGGTTACCAGAAGACCAAAAGCTCCATACCACTCCATATATTTTGGTGCTCCCTTTTCAGATCCTTCTTCGATAAAATCAAAATCTATAACTAGATTTAACGCAGCAATAATGACAATTCCAAATGATAATCCTATACTTAGCATAGAAGAATTATTGGAGCTTAATAATGATATACCAGAGCCAAAGAAGCTCATGACAAAGCTTATTAGGTAAAGAAGAAATATACCGCCAGTTGCAGCAAATAAACCTAACTTAAAATTTTCGGTTGGCTTTATAATTTTTGATCTGTAGGCAAAAAGTAAAGAAAACAAAACCAGTACTGTTATTGAAATAGCCTGTAAAACAATACCATCGTATTGCACATTGTATATGTATGATAATGATCCAAGTGCTAATCCTTCAAGAATAGCATAAAAAGGAACAGTAAAAGGAGCCCATTTCTTTTTAAAAATTGTTACTATAGCTAAGATTAGGCCACCTACAGACCCAATCATAATCATACTTTCCATTCCAGCTGAGAATGTATAATATGCAGCAAGGATTAATAATACTAATGATATCGCTGTTTTGTCAACAGTTCCTTGAATTGTCATTGTTTTATCGAGATATAACGAACTATTTTTCACTGGGTTCTTGAAAGTATTAGAATTCAATGCAGGATTAGATGTTCTGTAAGAGAGATGTGTTTTGTTCATTTTTAGCTAATTTTTAGTCAAATTTAGTGAATTTCAGGATTTTTTCTTAAACCATTGTAAACCAAGCAATAACAGAAATGAATTTGGCAAAAAAAGGCTATATTATTTGCCGATATCGCAAAAAAAAAGTTGTTTTTTAAATAATTTCGTATATTTGCATCATATTAACTAAAAATTGATTTAAAATGAAAAAATTATTACTTTTTATTACGGTATTATTTTTCGGTATTTCTACTATTAACGCTCAGGATGATGCAAACTACGGTTTTGCTCAGGGTGACTGGGTTTTAGGGGGTGGATTTAATTTTTCAAACGCTGACGATAATGGTGATGAAACTTCTTCATCTACTATTGCGCCTACTGTTCATTACTTTGTTTCTGATACATGGGCTGTTGGTGCCAGTATAGGTCTAATGTCAATGGATATGGGTGGTGATAAAGAATCTAACACAGTTGTTGCATTCGAAGCCAGAAACTATTTCATGGACATGAGTGAAAAAACTAAGTGGTACTTTAATGTCGGCTTTTCCAATACAAGTGGAGATAGTTTTGATGATTCAGTTACAGGAATTGGAGCTGGTATCGGTATGAACTATTTCATGAATGAAAACATTATTATCGACTTTGGTTTAACTAATATTCTTAGTTACGCAAAAGCGGGTGATGTTTCTGCAACTAGTTTTGGATGGTCAGGTGAACTTAATAACTTACAAGGTGCAGCTAGTTTTAGCGTAATTTTCAAGTTATAAGATTTATACCACTGAATATATTAAAAAACCGCCCAATGGGCGGTTTTTTTATTTCTTATCAATAAATTCAGATATTAAATTGACCATATTATGGTCAATTGGAAGCTCTGGATTTCCATAAGTTTGTAAATTCAATAATCGGTTATCACTTGCCTGCCTAAAAACATGATTCATACCATCTATTATCTCCAATCTAGAGTTTTTTGCAGCTTTATGCAATATTAGTGCATCATTAACTTCAATTTGGATGTCTGTACTTCCTTGAATTATCAAAATAGGAATATTTAATTTTGATATCTCTTCTGATGGATCATAGCTGGATGCATCGATAAGATACGACTGAACATCTGCTCTAAATAAACTGTTAAGTAAGGGTGGCACCGAGTCAACTAATTTTTTATTTTTTAATTTTTCTATAATCGGCTCAGACATTGACTTAACAAAAGGTGGCTGAATTGACAACTGTCTTTCAATTAATGTTAAATAATCTTCACCTGCACCAGCTATGGAGATAAATCTGTCTGCTATTAATTGACATGCGATCATGCCAATTAATGCACCTTCACTATGTCCGATTACCACAACTTCTTTAAAATGTTTTGATTCTTTAAAATGATTAATTATGCTAACCACATCATTTATATAGTCTAAAAATTTAATTTCATTACCGGTTTTTAAATCCCCTATACTTTTACCGACTCCCCTCTTATCATACCTATATGTGCTAATCCCATTTTCTTGAAGTCCTTCAGCTAACATCTTTAAATAATCACTTTTCAAAGATATATTATTACCATCTCGGTCTGTTGGACCAGATCCAGAAATGATTATGGCTAAATTAGAATTTAGATTATTTGAATTGATTAATGTGCCATGAATATTATGGTTATCAAAACTATTAATTATATAATCACTGGCTGATAATGAGCAAAAATTGAAAACAAAAAATAATGTAAATGCATAGTAATATTTCATGTTTTCAGTTTGTTTAAAATGTAGCAATAGTAAGGGTTCTTATTAACCCATTGTAAAATACATTATCAATGCTATCATAAATAAAATTGACAAAGCGGGATAAGACTTTTTTATAGGGTCTTTCACTTTGACATGCATAAATACTGCCGCAATCATTAATCCAGCTAAAGCAACCAGATTATATAAAAGTAATTCCTCCACCCAAAAGCTAATAATTAGCATAAGTGCAATAGAAACCTTCATTGCCCCAACAAAATACATAAGCCACACTGGTAGGCCGTATGCGATAAACTCCTCTTTCATATTTGTGGCATTTCCACCTCTATACTCTGTAGCTTTATTAAATCTAAAAAGCCAAACGTTTATTAGTCCAATTGCAATTATAAGCTGTAAAACCATTATAAGTGTCATAATATTAAATATTTAGTTAGCTTCCTAAATATATAAAATTATTTTAATTGCTTAGGGAATTTTATTTGAATAAGATTACCGTTGTTTAATGAAATATCATTCCATTTGATGCAATTAAAATCTATTTCGGCAATACCAGTTGTTGGCAAATTATCTAAATCAATATTTGTTAGCTCATTGATCAAATTTGTTAAACCTGGGTTATGTGCGATAATCGCAACTGAAGAAAAATTATCTGAATAATTCCTAATAAGATTTAATATTGAAAATGAAGAACTATGATACAAAGAATCGTCATATTTGATTAGATCAAATTTAATTCTATCTATAAAAAATTTAGAGGTTTCAAATGTTCTTACTGAACTACTTGAATGAAGAAAACAAATCTTATTTATTTTGCTGCTCAAAAAATTAGCCATTATGGGGCCGTCTGTTTTACCTCTTTTGTTTAATGGTCTATGAAAATCTCCGAGACTTAAGTCTTTCCATGAAGATTTTGAATGACGTATTATAATTAGTTTTTTCAAATTTAAATTTTAATAAAATTTTAAAGTTTTTAAGCTAATAAAAAACCTAATTTAGCATTTTTATTTTTATGGATTCATTAACTCAAATTGTTTTAGGTGCATCAGTTGCAGAAGCAACTCTTGGGAAGAAAATAGGCAATAAAGCAATTGTACTTGGTGCAATAGCTGGAACTATTCCTGATTTAGATATAGTTACTAGATTTTTTGTTGATGATCTAACGGCATCTGTAATGCATAGAGGATTTTCTCATTCAATTATATTTCCATTCATTGCTGCGCCTGTACTTGCATGGGTTTTAAATAAAATATATTCCAAATATCAGAATGTTAGTTACTTTGATTGGTTAAAAATGTTTTTTTTAGCAATATTTACGCATCCATTGCTTGATGCTCAAACAACGTGGGGGACTCAATTATTTTGGCCTTTTGAATGGCGTGTAGCGATTGAAAACATATTCATAATTGACCCAATATATACCCTTCCATTTTTAACATTCCTCATATTAACAGCATTTCAAGATAGACTTTCAAGAAAAAGAAAACTCTATAATTCATTAGGGCTAATTATAAGTTCCACATATCTACTTACCACTTTAGCATTTAAAGGAATAGCTCATTATAAAATAGCAGAGGCACTGGAGAAAAATAATATTGAGTATAAAGATATTAACACAAGAGCCACATACTTTAATAGTATACTGTGGTCTGCTCAAATTGAATTAGAGGACTCTTATATGTTTACATACTACTCATTATTTGATAAATCAATGCCTATTTTTACCAAAAAGTTTGCTAAAAATCATGATATGCTAAAACCATTTATTGGTGAGAAAAAAATTCAGCAACTCATTATTTTGTCCAACGATCACTACATCATGTCAAATGAAAATGATAAACTAATTTTTTGGAATTTAAAACTAGGACAAAAAGGATTTGATAAAAATGCTTCTCCTTATATATGGTCTTATGTCATAGAAAAAGATAATGATGAGCTAAAAATTCAAGAAGGAAGATCCTTTAGGAATAATAGAAATTACTCTAAGGAATTTGATAGGTTTTACGAAAGATTAAAAGGAATTTAAATTAACTTTGAATTATGTACACACCATTAATTATAATTATAACATTATTTGTCTTAAACTGGATAATCAGAATTTTAATTAGAAAAAATCCTCAGAATAAATCACTTGTGAAACTAAGTTTTTTAATCAGTTTCAGTATGATTGCATATACAATATATTATTTCTTTTTTATCAGATAATTAACATAGTCAAAAGAAGCTGAATCTTTTGTTTTTTTTCCATTTGAAGTTGCATAAAGACCTAAGTGAGCACCAGTATATCCATTACTTTTTAGGGAAGAACCATCTAAAGTGGCAAATAAATTAAAATGGGTTCCTTTTGTTGAAAAATAAAGTTTATAGGCTTCTTTGTCGGCAATCACTTTAAATTTTATTTGACCTTTGAATTGTTCAAGGTGTTCTTTTTTTGTTGATATTAATTCGCCGTTTTTCACAACATAGGCTTGAAGATACTGTTTACCATCATCTTTGATTAAAGTAAAATTAATGTAATTATCGTCTTTTTGAAAAAAACTAATTCCTGCTTCTGACCCATTGGTATTTGGTTCAAAATGCATTTGTGTTAAGTATTCAAAACTTGATTCAGTTTGTTTAAATCCCAATAGGGCGGCTCTACCTCTTTCTTTTATCTGATTTGGATGGCAAATTAAATTTAGGCGTTTATCTTTTTTGTTTAAATGAAATATATTCTCAATAGGGTAGCGCCTAAAGTTCCATTTTAGATTCAGTTTATCTGATTCAAAATTGTCCTTAAAAGATGTTTCTATATTTTGAATAGAGTTATTAAAGACAATATCATTTGACAATTCTATACGACCTGTTTTAGGAGATACTACTGGCCATAAGTGTTTAGTTTCTTTCCATTCAAAGGGCTCTCTTTCCCAAGTAACAGGAGCAAGAAAAGTTTCTCTTCCCATGTTAGAACCTCTTTCAATTTGATTTCTAATACCCAATAAAACCATGTAATTTCTTCCGTCATCTAATTGAATTATATCACCATGACCTGTACTATTGACCCAATTATCATAAGAAAGGTGTCTAGATGTTATGATGGGATTTCTTGGATTTGATATGTAAGGGCCTTCAATATTATCACTTAATGCTACCATGACAGCATGATTAAAACTTGTGCCTCCTTCTGCAATTAATAAATAATATCTTCCATCTTTTTTGTACATATGTGGTCCTTCAGCCCAAACACCTCCGCATGCACCTCGCCACAAGAGATGTTTTTCCCCCACTAATTTAAATTCATTTATATCTAGCTCTTGAAGCCAAATTTCCCCTTCACCATTAAAATTTGGATTTTCAGGCATTTGATTACCTACATACCATACCTTGCCATCATCATCAAAAAATAAGTCTGGGTCAATTCCTGGAGCACCCAGAATATGTATTGGATCTGACCATGGGCCTACAGGATTTTCAGCAGTAATAATAAAGTTTACCATGTCGGCTTTCTTCTGTTCCTCACCATAATAAACGTTAGTAGTTATTATATAATAAACTCCATCTTTATACCTTATAGTTGGAGCATGAATTCCGCCATTTGACTGAACATCGATTAGATTTACTGTTGAATCAACTTGAGATTTTCTGTGTAATCCGTACCCAATTAATTCCCAATTAATAAGGTCTTTGCTTTTATGAATTGGTAAGCCTGGGAAATATTCAAAAGAAGAATTGACCAGATAAAAAGTGTCTCCTACTTTACAGATAGATGGGTCTGGATATCCGCCCCTTATGATAGGATTTGAAAATTTTTCTTGTCCACAACTCGATAAGAAAAAAATTATAAAAAAAAATTTTATAGATTTCAATATTAGGTTATTCATATAAATTATTGAACAGTGAAACTTACCTCTTTTATCATCTTTCCAAGTTCTTTAGTTCGGTCTCCGGGAGAGCTTCCACCAACAAATATCTTAAAATTTCCTGGTTCTATTTCTTTCACACCTTTTTCGTTGTAAGATCCCATCATGTTATCGTCAATGACTAAATTTATTTTCTTTTTTTCACCAGAACCCAAGTATATTCTTTTAAAAAATATCAATGATGAATTAGGTGTTCTAAAAGAGGCCTCTACATCATTTATGTATACTTGTACTACTTCTTCACCTGGAATATTACTATTATTAAAGACCTCAAAATTCAATTCAATTGAACTGCCAATATCTATTTTATTTTTTTTGAGTGAAAGGTCTGAATAGTCAAAGCTGGAATAACTTAATCCGAATCCAAAAGGATACATTGGTTTATGATTTGTGAATTTATAAGTTCTATTATCCATATTATAATCGCTATACTCTGGAAGGTGAGATAGTGATTCGGGAATTGTTATTGGTAACTTACCAGAAGGATTAACATCACCAAAAATAACATCAGCTATTGCATTTCCCCCTTGTTCTCCTAAATACCATGCATAAATAATAGCATCAGCATATTTAGAGATTTCTGAAAGATCTATAGCAGACCCTGATTTTATAACTAAAACTATCGGTTTATCACCGGCACTTTTTCTTAATTTTTTAAGATATTCCATTTGATTTTTTGGAAGAGATATTGTATTTCTATCACCATTCGCGTCAGATGAAATTGCAGCGCCCTCTTCTCCTTCAATTAATGCAGAAATTCCCATTACAGCAACCGTAACATCACTTGAACCTGCCAAACTTGACGACCAATCCATTCTATTATTATCACTAATAAGGTCAACTCCCTGATTGAATCTTATTATTGTTCCATTGGAAACTTTTGTAGTAATACCCTCAAGTGGAGTAACAATATTTGGACTTAATCCATTATAGTTTGCAAGTAATGTATTTACATTTGCAGCATTTGGCCCAGTTATAAAAAGCCTATTTATATTTTTGGATAGTGGAAGGATATTATTTTTATTTTTCAATAGTACTATTGACTTTGAGGCTACATCTCTTGCTAACTTAATATGATCTTTATTGTTTATATGACTCTCGTTTAAACCTACGTATGGATTATCATTAACTTTTGTTAATATTCCAAGCTTTAATCTTGTCATCAATAATCTTTTTAATGATTTATCTAAATCTTTTTCAGTTAGATAGCCCTTTTCTAGGGCTTTAGGAATTAAATTATATAGTGATCCACAATTAAGATCAACACCGCCCCTTATTGCATATGCAACACTTTCTTCATCTGAAATTGTAAAATTATGATTTGACTTTATATCGTTTATAGCACCACAATCTGAAACAACATGGCCTTTGAACCCCCAATTTTCTCTAAGTAGATTATTTAATAAGGATTTACTTCCACAGCATGGCTCATCATTTAATCTATTATATGCACACATTAATATTTCTACATTTGCTTGAATCAACTCTTTAAAAGCAGGAAGGTATGTTTCGTTTAAATCCTGAGGGCTAACTTTTACATTAAAACTATGTCTAATTGCCTCTGGACCTGAATGAACGGCAAAATGTTTTGCGCCTGCTGCGACCTTCAAATACTTAGGGTGATTTCCTTGTAAACCATTAACAAAGGCTTTTCCAATTTTTCCTGTTAAATAAGGGTCTTCCCCATAGGTCTCGTGGCCTCTTCCCCATCTTGGATCTCTAAAAATATTGATATTGGGTGACCAGAAGGTTAAGCCAGTATATTCTAATCTCATTCCTTTTTTATTAAAAATATTATACATAGCCCTAGCTTCAGTTGAAATAGCATCTGCAGTATTTCTAATCAGATCAGGATCAAATGTTGCTCCCATCGCAATTGCCTGAGGAAATACAGTTGCTTTTGCTGATCTAGCAACTCCATGTAATGCTTCATTCCACCAATTATACATTTCTATTCCATGCTCAGGAATAGATCTAGAAGTGCTTAACATTTGTGAAGCTTTTTGCTCAATTGTTAAAAGAGAAATTATACTATCAGCAATCTTATTAAATGAGTTGATTACTTCAGATGAGGGGTTATAATCAATTTCGGTTGAATTAGACTCAAAAGAAATTAAAGCAAAGAGTAAAAAGAATAACAAAAATTTTAATTTATTTTGCCTCATATTCTAATTTACAATAAAAATCAACATGGATGTATTAATCACTGGAAGTACTGGAATGGTTGGAAAATCAGTTTTAAATGAATGTATTAATGATGATAGAATAGCAAAAATTTATTTGATTAATAGAGTTCCAGTTAATTTAAAAAGTTCTAAAGTTTATGAATTCATTTTAGATGACTTTTTGAAAATGGGTGAATTAAAAAATAAAATTAATCATTGTGATGCCTGTTTTCATTGTATGGGCGTAACATCTTTTGGACAAAAATCCGATTACTATTATAGAGTCACTTTTGAAGTGACCAAAGTATTAACTGATCTTGTTTACGAAATTAATCCTAACTCCGTAATGACATATGTTTCAGGTGAAGGAACAAGTAAAAATGAAAATAGTAAAATAACTTGGGCCAATGTAAAAGGAAAAGCAGAAAACTATATTTTAAATAAAGGTCTGAAGGATGCCTATATGATAAGGCTAGGACTTCTAATACCAGAAAATGGTATTAAAGCCAAAACTAAATTATATAATTTGTTTTACACTTTAATGACGCCTCTTTATCCGTTAATGAAATTATTGCCAACAATAACTACAAGTAGTAAATTAGGTATAGCAATGATTAATTGTTTATATTTTCCCTTAAATGATAAATACCTAGATAATAAAAAAATAAATAAGCTATCTAAAATGCACATTAAAAATTAATGAATCGATTAACATACATATTAATAATTATATTAGTTTTTGGTTGTCAATCAGACTCAGAAAATAATGATCATTGGGGAGGTGTATCACCAGATTTAATATCTGCTGTTGATATTTCATATTTTCCTACAATTGCTGAATCAAACCCGTTATTTTATAATGCTCAGGGAGATCAAGTAGATTTCCTTAACTCGTTGCTAGACTATGGAGTTAATACAATTCGATTGAGATTATGGGTTAATCCAACTGAGGATGTGTCTTCATTGCAAGGAATTAAAGAATTTTCAACATTACTAAGATCACTGGGGTTTAAAATATGGATTACCCCTCATTTTTCAGACACTTGGGCTCATCCGGGGCAACAACAAATTCCAACTAATTGGAAATCCTTAAGTTTTGAAGAATTAAAAAATCAATTATATGCTCATACCAGTCAAATAATGAGTGAAATAAATCCAGATTATATACAAATTGGTAATGAAATAAACACAGGTATATTATTTCCACATGGAAATATTGCGGATAATCAAGACCAATTTGTTGAATTGGTAAATGTAGGTGTGAATGCCGTAAGAAATAACTCAACAAATACAAAAATTATTCTTCATTGTGCTGGATTTGAATCCTCTAATTGGTTTTTTAATATTGTCAAAGAAGTTGATTATGATGTTATAGGAATCTCATACTATCCGTGGTGGCATGGTAAGTCATTAGATGATTTACAAAATCAATTATCAAACCTTTCAATTAATTTTAACAAAGACATCTTAATTGCGGAAACTTCTTATCCATTTACCCTAGGTTGGAATGATTGGACTAATAATAATGTGGGGTTAGAAGAACATCTTATTCTACCAGAATACCCAGCAAGTCCACAGGGTCAAAAAGATTTTATTAGAGATGTTAAAAATCTAATATTAGAAGTAAATAATGGGATAGGTTTTTGCTACTGGGGTGCAGATCTAATCGCTTGGGATGGTGAAACCTCAACAAATGGATCGACTTGGGAAAATCAAGCTATTTTTGATTTTGACAACAAAGAACTTCCTGTGCTGAAAGAATTTAATTTAGATTAATTTTTAACCAGCCTAAATACAACTTTTTTATTTTCTGCGATAATTGAAAGAAAATAAACTCCCGGGGCTTCAATTATATTTAAACTAAAAACTCTTCCTTCATTATAAGACTTATTCATTAATTGTCTTCCAAGTATATCGTTTAATTGTATAGTAACATTATTAAAGTTTTTCCTTAGATCAATAGAAACAACTCCATGAGTTGGGTTTGGATAAATAATTGGATTTTCTGGGAAACTATTTTCAATTAATCCTAGTGAGGATTCTACAATTACCACTGAATAATCTTCCGTTTCACCATAAGTAGTTTCAACACAAGAATCAACAGGTACATCAGCTGCCCAATTTGCTTTAGCTCTTAATATGTGTTGTCCTAAAGTTGCATCCTCAGGAATAATTAGGTTTATTGTTTCTGTATAAACTCCGCCCGCAACTCCAGGTGCAATAATATGGTTATTTACAACAACTTCATCCTCAGTAAAATCAAGGTCATCATTGTAATCGATCCAGACCTTAATATATTGATCTCCATATCCTGTTGTCACGGTTAATTCATATTCCACCCCTTGTTCCAAATCAGTTGACAAAGAAGTGAAATCTCCATAACCTTCACAACCTGAAGTATTGTCTATATCTTGTAACTGGAACAATTGAAAGCCATCGTTGTAATCACAATTCATGGACGGTGTACATAATACATTTGCTCTTACTTCATACATAAATCTATATGTTTCAGAAACTAACCCTTCATTTGATTCAGCAAAGACTTTGAAAAATACTTTTGTTCCAGCTTCAAAATTAGGAATAGCTGAATTTGATATCCATTCGTCATTTTCTGAATTAGACATCTGTATTATATCAGAGTCTGATTGTGTTGACCATTCAACATAAACACTACTTAAGTCACCATCGAACTCTATGGTTGAAGTAACAAATTGATCTAAGCCTTCCTTTGGCTGAGTTTCTGTAGGTTGATTAGAAATAGTTGTTGTTCTTATTGATGGGTAATTTTCTCTTCCCACAAGAGAATATTCCCAAACACCTCTACCCCAAGTTGTGCCTCTCAAAGTATTTGACCCGTATACAACTTCCAGCTCCATCATAGTTGTATTTGGTAAATTTTCATTATATAATTCCCAAGAGGTTGCAGACATTGATTTTTTATATACACCAATTTCAGCTCCTAAATAAATAGTTGAATTTTCAGTGTGATCGATTACCACACTTCTAATCGGCATATTACCTAAATTGTATGTGATGTTTTCCCAGCTATTGCCCTGATCATTAGTTATGTAAACTTTTTGGTTATTGTTTGAATAAGTTCCATAAGTCACTATAATTGTATCGTCGTTATTTGGGTCAAAAGCAATGTCATTAATAAACTGATTTGGTAGAGATTGAGAAACCTCTATAAAACTTAATCCTCCATCATTTGAAATTTTTAGTCTGTTATAATTAGATATGGCTAAAATGTTAGAATTGTTTTCAGCAATTGCAGCATTTTGAATATTTCCGCCAAAGAAACTATTGGCTAATGTTGTCCAATTAGAACCAAAATCATCGCTTCGATATAAAATATTAGTCATCGTATAAATACTCATCTGATTATTTGGATCATACATTAAAGGAGTAACCCAATCCCCGCTAAAATCATCTGGGTTTACACCATCTTGGTTATAACCTCCATCTTTAGTTCTACGCTTACCTCCAAATTGTAAACTACCAATCATCCAATCATCATTTAATGGATGTATAATTCCCTCCATACCATCTGCACCATAAAATTCTATCCAATTATTTTCATTTTTAATACTGGTTCCATTATCCTGTGATCCGGTAATAGTTCTAAAATGATTTGACTGACTTACACCTAAACAATAGTTTTCTCTAATTGATTGCCCTTCAAAAATTTCCCAGGTTATACCATTATCAACACTCTTTCCTAAAAGCCCATCTGTATTCACCCAAAACACTCCATTATAACTTCTTGAACCTCTGATATCAGCATGAACATATTGACCTGTGGTGTCATAGTTTGCATTTCCTGTTGCCCAATAAGTTACTTGATTCCACGTCTGACCTCCATCATTACTCATGTGTGTATCAATATCCCCAAATAACATATAATTTTCGTCAGTATCACTTACAGCAAAGGCACCATAATTTGCAAGATTTGGATTTCCTAATAATGTAAAGGTGTCTGCTATATTATCAGACTTCCAAACACCATCACTAGAACCGATAAATACACAATTTTCACATGCAGCAGAAACTGACAGTTGAATATTGCTGCTATTTCCTGGAATTGATCCAGATTGAATAAAACTTTGTCCTCTGTCTGATGAAACATATATCTGAGAATCATTATTAAAAGTTGATGCATATATTATATTTTCATCCGTTGGATGAAATTCGATATAATCGTAATCTTGATTATATTCCCATGAGTTGCCGGTCTGAACAAAAGAAAATGATTCAAAATTATTATCTGACCTAAAAAGCCCTTCACTAGTTCCAGCAAAAACTAGATTTGGAATTGTTGGATGGTACATTATTTTATAAATTCTATTGTTTGTACCAAGACCTCCCCAATTCAAATTGTCAGGGTTGAAATTCGTAATTGTCCAACTATCACCACCATCTATTGATTCATAAATACCATGAGTAGTTCCATTGTAAGAATTTCTTACATTGATCAAAACTCTATTTGGATTATCTGGCGAAACAGCAATTGTATTTACTCCAGATGCAAATAAAAAATCTGTTGTATTTTCCCAAGTTTGTCCACCATCTAAAGTCTTCCAAAAACCTCCACTCCTTGACCCTAAAAATATTCTGTTATCATTATTTAGATCAATATAAAATGTCTCTATCCTTCCAAGCCCAACTGCATAATGTCCGGTGACTTCTTGAATATAATAAGGCCCTAGCTCCTCCCATCCATTTTCAAAATTAGATTTATTTGACGAAGGATTTTTGGAAATAAATTCTTTGTATTCTTTTGAAACAAAATTTGACTCAACATTATTTCTAACTCCGGAGGGATAATATTTTGGCTCATTTTCATATAACCATCTTTGATATGCCTTCCAGCCAGAACCTTTTTTTGTTTTATCAATATTTTTAAAATATACTTCTGCTTCAGCTACAACATCATATAGGTTTACGTTTATATCGTTAGCCATTTCTTTCCATTGCTGAGAAAATGAAAGATTAATAAATCCAATACATAATATTAATAGTAAGTGTCTCAAAATATATACATTTAAACTACAAAAGTAAACATCATATGCTTGCAGTACAAACCTGAAATAATAATTTTATTATCTTGTAAATACATTTAATATGTAAAACCTTATATGGCAACTAAAAATAAAGAGCCCTTAAATAATTTGAACCAAACAATTTCTAAATAATTGAAAAAAACCCAATGGTGATAATAAAAAACTGATTGACACATTACAGAAGATTTTAGACAAGGCTTCCTAACCAATATACAATATGACAAGGCTAATACTATTACTATTTATTCCACTTCTGTTTGCTTGTAGTGATGATGAGGAATTACCGTTTTATTTTGCAGACAATGGAGTAACAATTAAAGCAAGGAGCTGGGTTACTGTTGGAACAACAGCAACTCTTAATGGGGAAGCTTATACTGCTGTTGATTTAGCTTCCTTGAAAGAATGGATAAATACTGGGCAAGATTTTAGTAAAGTTGTAACAACTTTAGTTAGTGACACAACAGATTCACAATTTGCTGCTATTTTTAATGTATCAGGAGTCGGTTTTGTACCTATTAAAGGAATTGAAAGTTGGGACGTTAGCAATTTTAACGACGTCCAAGGTATATTTTATTCAAGTATGCCGGTTGAGTCAGATCTTAGTAATTGGGACACAAGTAATTTTACAAATATTTCAGCTGGTTTCGTTTTAGACACTATTAATCCTAACATTAATGATTGGGATGTAAGTAATGTTACCGAAATGAGTATGCTATTTTTCTCTAATAATGGTAAAAAATATATTGAAGGAATGGATTTAAGTGGATGGGATGTTTCTAATGTAACCAATTGCAATGGTTTTTTTGGCGGCATAACTAATTGGCCAGAATCGAAGAAACCTAACTTTACAAATTGTAATCCAGATTAGATAAAGAGAAAAATAAGATATGAAAAAGCTAATACTATTACTATTTATTCCACTTGTCTTTAATTGTACTGATAATACGAATATTGAAGTTGAAGATGGTGATAATTTGCTTTTAATCGGAAATAGTTTTTTTAGACCATACGCAGAAAATTTAGATGTCGTTGCATTAGATGCAGGTTACCAAAATCATAACAGTACAGGGGTTTTCAGAGGTGGAGAAAACGGCAGGCCAATGAATTTTTGGAATGATTCAACAAGTCAAGAACATCAGGAAATTAAACACGCACTTTATCAGGGTAATGTCGATGTTTTTGGAATGACATCAGGTAATGACCCAGATGACGGAATCAACGGCTATCGTTATTGGATAGAATATGCACTTCAAAACAATCCAAACATTACGATTTTCATCTCTATAACTCCTTTTGATTTCCCTGCAGGTGACCCAAATGGAACTCGCCCAAATTGGAATTTATTTTCAATTGAAAACGGATTTAATTCTATACAAGAGCTTTATGAATATTACGTAAATGAAATTATTCACAAGGAAATAGTAGATGAATTGAGAATTATTTTTCCTACTACAAATATCTTTACAATCCCAACCGGATGGGCAACAAAAAATTTAGCACAAATGCAGGTTGATGATTTGTTGTTGGATGAAATTGAATTATTTGGGCCAAAACCAACATCAATTTTCACAGACGCTAAAGGTCATCAAGGTCAAATCATTATTGAAGCAGGAACTCTTATTTGGTTAAATAGTATATATAGTGAAGAACTAAGCAGTAATAATTATGAAACGGGTTTTAATACTAATTTACATTCTATTGCTGAAAATATAATTAATAGTCATGATTCAGATTATAAAAGATAATTATGGGGATGTAGCTCAGCTGGCTAGAGCGCTTGACTGGCAGTCAAGAGGTCGTGGGTTCGAGTCCCATCTTCTCCACTTTAATTTTCCCTGTAACAATTAAGATTTAACAAGCAAGAAAGTATAGACATTGATAGTTCGTATGTTGGTTATAATACTAAGTTACCCTTTTTATATTTTTTGATTTGTCTTTTATTAAGGTTCTGAAATATTGTCTTGTCATCATAATCTGATTCATAAAAAAAACTGTGGCTATTGTTAAAATTTAAAATATTACTATCAGCTTATTTATTTCTTCTTTTTCTTGTTCCCGAGATAGCCAATTATAAAAAACAAAAATATTGTTAATAAAGCATAGCCAATAAGATCAAAAATTTCACCTTGATAATTCTGGGATTCTAATATATCATTAATTACAGCATTATCTCCATCATATTTATAACTACAAGCAAATGCAAGTGAAATTAAAAATAATGATATAAACTTTTTTGAAAATTTCATTAACCGGCAGATTTCCAATAAAAAATAGTTATGGTGTTTATGATTAATGTGATGAATGTAAGTATTATTGTTGATAGGTGTAATACTGTCCAAAGTTGGTCGTTTAAAGAATCCTTAGCTTCATTAATCATTGGAGTGATTAAAAAGCAAACTAGCATAAGTACAAAACTTATAAATGAAATGTATTTAAATAAATTTTGATTTGAATTAATAATTAAAATAATGAAAGAAGCCAAAGAAATAAGTGCAATAATAATAAAAAATTTAGGCCAAATATATCTTAAGAAAACACTTGCATCTTCAGCATTAACAAGCTTATTAATAGCAGGAGCAACAAGCGCTGATTGAAATAAAGTAATTCCAACAATCATTGCTGAAAAAACTAGTGGTAGATTTTTCATATTTGTAATAAATTAATCCTTAAGGTTTTACATCTTCTAATATTAAGCTTAATATCAAAATATAGGCCATAGACTATTAATAATGCGATATAGTAAGATAATTTTATATAAATGGTTCTCATTTATTATCCCCCTCTTCCTACTTTTCTAACACCTCCGGATTTAGCTCTGCTGTTTTGATTTTGAGCTTTGTTTTTTGCAGATTTTTTATTAGAATTTTTTCCTTTGTTATTTGATTGTTTATCAAATCTATTTCCAAAAAATTTACTTGGCATTGCTTTCTTTTTATTATAAATTTTAAGTTATCAAATTTTTGATTAATTTCAGTCATTAACTAAAAAAAATGTCAAATTTCATAAAGTTAATTTTAATTATTTCTTTTTTAATTACTTCATGTAATAATACAGAAAAAGTAGGGGAAATTACTCTTGAAAATCCCGAAGGAATGATTTGGGTAGAGGGTAAATCTTACACAAAAGGTGCAAAGAATAATGACGCTTTTGCAATGATGAGGGAAAAACCATCCCACGAAGTTTATATTGATGGTTTTTTTATTGATGCAACTGAAGTTACAAATAATCAATTCGAAAAGTTTGTGAATGAAACAGGATATATTACAATAGCTGAAAGGGAAATAGATTGGGAAGAAATGAAAAAAAATCTTCCAGTTGGAACACCAAAACCTCACGACTCGATTTTACAGCCCGGTAGTTTAATATTTAATGATCAAATAAAAAGAATTGAGAATATGGAAAATTATTTTCAATGGTGGAGATGGCAAACAGGAGCAAATTGGAAAGTGCCAAAAGGACCAGGGTCAAATATTGAAAACAAGGGTGATTTTCCAGTAGTTCATATTGCATATGAGGATGCGATAGCTTACTGTGATTGGGCTAATAGAAGGCTTCCCACTGAAGCAGAGTGGGAATCAGCAGCTCAAGGAAATTATAAGAATGCTGTATTTACATGGGGCGATGAAATAGAGTTATTAAAATCAAATGCAAATACTTGGCAAGGCAATTTTCCTATTAAAAATGAATCAAAAGATGGTTTCGAAATGATTGCCCCTGTTAAGTCTTTTCCTCCAAATAGTATAGGAATATTTGATATGATAGGAAATGTTTGGGAGATTACAGACGATTTATTCAACGTCAATTACTATTCAGAAATAAGCACTGAAACTGAACTAAAAAATCTCAAAGGCGCCAGTAGTTGTTACAACCCAAGCAACCCATACGAAATACAACATGTAATAAAGGGCGGTTCATTTTTATGTCATGATTCATATTGTGCAAGCTATAGGATTTCTGCAAGGATGGGTGTGAGTGTTGGTTCTGGGTCTGACCACACCGGATTTAGAACAGTTGCAACACCTGAAATGCTTCTAAATAAATAACTCTTTTATTAATCTTTAATACTCTATTTTTTTATATTTAGTATTTATAAAATAAACTAACTAATTTCAAATGTATTATCTGGGTCTAGATGTTGGTAGTTCTTCTGTAAAGGCAGCTTTAGTTGAAGCAAAATCAGGCAAGAGCATTCAAAGTGTACATGAACCAAAAAATGAAATGAGTATAAGCTCATTAAAAAATGACTGGGCAGAGCAAGATCCAAATTTCTGGTGGAAGTACACGTGCACTGCTATAAAAAGAGTTTGTAAAGAATCTAATATTGATCCTAAAAAAATTATTTCGATTGGGATTTCATATCAAATGCATGGACTAGTAATAGTAGATAAAAATGGGGAGCCACTTAGAGATTCCATTATTTGGTGTGATAGTAGAGCCGTTAATATTGGAAATGATGCTTATGAAAAGTTGGGTAAGGATAAATGTATGTCACATCTGCTAAATTCGCCAGGAAACTTTACAGCATCAAAGTTAAAATGGGTAAAAGAAAATGAACCTGAGGTCTATGAAAAAATACATAAATATATGTTACCTGGAGACTTTATCGCATATAAATTAACTGGTGAAATTAACACAACAAGAAATGGTTTATCCGAAGGAATAATTTGGGATTATAAAAACAATGAAACCGCAAATTGGTTACTAGATTTCTATGGTATTGATCGAAATCTTACTCCTGATTTAGTTGACAACTTTACAAATCAAGGGGTTACTAATTTGAAATCATCTGAAGAAACTGGATTAAATATTGGAATTCCAATTTCATACAGAGCTGGTGATCAGCCAAATAATGCTCTTGCTTTAAATGTTTTTGATAATGGTGAGGTAGCGGCGTCAGGTGGAACTTCAGGGGTTATTTATTCAATTACAAATGATATTTATTCTAAGGAACCGTCTAGAATAAATCATTTTGCACATGTTAATTATAACGATAAGAATAAATCCATTGGAAAATTACTGTGTATTAACGGAGCAGGGATACAGTATAGATGGCTTAGAAATCATAGCATCGGCAAATCATATGAAAAAATGAATGAAGCAGCATCAAGTATTCCAGTTGGGTCTGAGGGAATTTCGGTTATACCCTTTGGCAACGGAGCTGAAAGAATGTTAAATAATAAAAATATAGGAACACATATATGTAACATTAATTTGAATCAACATAGCCATGGTCATTTATACAGATCATCATTGGAGGGAATTGCTTTCTCGTTTATGTACGGAATGGAAATTTTAAAAAATGACAATGCGTTAATAAATGTAGTTAGAGCTGGTAATGATAATTTATTTAGATCTAAAATTTTTGCAAATACTGTTGCTACCTTAATAGGTCATGAAATTGAAATCTATAATACAACTGGTGCGTTTGGTGCTGCCAGAGCATCAGGAGTTATGAATGATAATTTAGATTCATTTAGAAAAAAAATAACTAAAAACGATCACGTAATGACATTTTTACCACTTAGGAATACATCTGAATATGAAGACGCCTATTCTAGATGGAAAGAAGATTTACAAGGAATATTAAAAAACAAATAATATAATTATGAGTAAAGAATATTATAAAGGAATTGAAAAAATTAAATATGAAGGATCTGAATCAGATAATCCTTTAGCATTTAAATATTATGATCCTAATAAAGTAGTTGCTGGAAAAACAATGAAAGAACATTTCAAATTTGCAATTGCTTATTGGCATTCATTCTGTGGAGTTGGATCTGATCCTTTTGGACCTGGAACATTGAACTTTGAATGGGATAAAAATCCTGATCCGATTCAAGCTGCAAAAGATAAAGCTGATGCTGCATTTGAATTTATAGGCAAAATGGGATTTGATTATTTCTGTTTTCACGATTTTGATTTAGTAAGAGAAGCTACAACATTTTCAGAGTCAGAAAAAAGACTCGAAACAATAGTTGACTACATAAAAAATAAAAAAGAGGAAACTGGAATTAAGCTTCTATGGGGAACAGCAAACTGTTTTTCAAACCCAAGATATATGAATGGGGCGGCTACCAATCCAAATTTTAGCGTAGTTGCTCATGCTGGTGCTCAGGTAAAATTAGCCTTAGATGCAACAATTGCTTTAGGTGGAGAGAATTATGTGTTCTGGGGTGGAAGAGAGGGCTACATGTCTTTGCTAAATACTGACATGGGAAGAGAACTTGATCACATGGCTAGGTTCTTAACAATGGCTAAAGATTATGCTAGATCTCAAGGATTCAAAGGAACTTTTTTCATTGAACCAAAACCAATGGAGCCAATGAAGCATCAATATGATTTTGACTCTGCAACTGCAATTGGATTTCTTAAAGAATACGGACTTGATAAAGACTTTAAACTAAATATTGAAGTTAATCATGCAACCCTTGCACAGCATACTATGCAGCATGAGCTTGCTGTAGCTGCAAAAGCAGGGATGCTTGGAAGTATTGATGCCAATAGAGGTGACTACCAAAATGGTTGGGATACTGACCAATTTCCGAATAATGTTCTTGAGACAACTGAGGCAATGTTGGTATTCCTTCAAGCTAGTGGACTGCAGGGAGGAGGAATAAACTTTGATGCTAAAATCAGAAGAAACTCTACAGATATTGAGGATATATTTTATGCACATATTGGAGGTGCAGATACTTTTGCGCGTGCACTAATTGCAGCTGATAAAATTCTAGCATCATCATCCTATTCTGATCTAAGAAAAAGAAGATATGAAACTTTTGATAGCGGTAAAGGAAAGGATTTTGAAAATGGAAAATTGGAATTGAATGATTTATATAACATTGCTAAAGATGCAAACGAAATAAGTCCCGAAAGTGGAAAGCAGGAGTTGTTTGAAAATATTTTGAACCAGTATTTATAATATATTTTGACAACAGTATTAGAGGGTTTAGATTGGATTGTCTTAGGAATATATTTTCTTGCACTGATTCTTGTTGCAGTGTGGGTTGTTTTACAAAAAAATAAAAATACAGAAGACTATTTCCTGGCTGGAAGAAATGTTGGGTGGTTTGTAATTGGTGCTTCAATTTTCGCATCTAATATTGGGTCAGAGCATGTAGTTGGACTTGCTGGAACCGGATTTGAATCTGGAGCTCCTATGGCTCATTACGAACTTCATGCATGGATAGTCTTGTTATTGGGTTGGTTGTTTTTACCATTTTATATTAGGAGTGGCGCTTTTACAATGCCTGAATTTTTGGAGAAAAGATTTGATTCAAAATCAAGATGGTTTTTATCTCTTTTTTCCCTAGTAGCATATGTGTTAACAAAAGTTTCAGTTACTATTTACGCAGGTGGAATTGTTGTTTCTGAATTGCTGGGAATACCCTTTTGGTACGGAGCTATTGGAGTAGTTGTTTTTACTGGAATATATACTGTGATTGGAGGAATGAAAGCTGTAATTTACACAGAAACTCTACAGGCTATTATTCTTATTATGGGGTCAATAATAATTACTTATCTTGGGTTACAAGAAGTCGGTGGATGGGCTGAATTAAGAAACACTGTTGTTGCTGCAAGCCCTGATCATTTTAACATGTGGAGGCCAATGTCAGATCCTGATTTTCCATGGACTGGATTATTATTTGGTGGTACAATAGTAGGTGTTTGGTATTGGTGTACAGATCAATATATTGTTCAAAGAACCCTTGCTGCCAACAATATTAAAATTGGAAGACGTGGCGCTATTTTTGGAGCATATTTAAAGCTATTGCCTATATTCATTTTCTTAATACCTGGGATAATTGCATTTGCATTATCAATTCAAAATCCAGAAGTATTTTCTGTTGAAAAAGCAGATAGAGCCTTCCCGATGCTCGTTAAAACTTTACTTCCTGTTGGATTGAAAGGCTTAGTTGCAGGAGGTCTAATGGCAGCACTTATGAGCTCGCTTGCGTCGGTATTTAATTCATGCTCAACGATATTTACAATCGATATTTACAAAAAATTAAAACCTAATGAGTCAGAGAAAAAATTATTAAATATTGGTAAGCTCGCTACTACTGTAATAGTGATTCTTGGAATAATTTGGATTCCTATTATGGAAAAAATCGGAGGTGGTGTTATGTATCAATATCTGCAAAATGTTCAATCCTATATTGCCCCACCAGTAGCTGCTGTTTTCATTTTAGGTATTCTTTGGAAAAGGGTGAATTCGAAAGCAGCCATAACAACTCTGATGGCTGGTTTAATTCTATTAATTATGAGACTTAGTTCAGAAATTTATTTTCAGCCTGAAATATCATCAGACACAATAGTTGATAGTTATATGTTTGTTTTTGCAACAATTAATTTCTCACATATGGCAATACTAATGTTTATTTTTTCGATCCTATTATGTGTAAGTGTAACGCTCACTACGACTGAACCAGAATACAGTAAAATTGTAGGTCTATCATTTGGAACATTAACAAAGGAGCAGAAAGTAGAAAATAAAAACAGCTATGAAAAAATAGATTTGATTTTATCTGTGATTCTAGTAATAATAGTTGTTGTTATTTTAAACTATTTTACTGGCTAATTAAAACTATATCTTGAATAAAACAACATACATATTATTTATAACCATATTATTTCCAGATGTATGGGATTTTTTCCAAAGATTCTGATCATTTAGAAATTATTTATCGAATAGTTGGCTCACCATCAATATATCCAAGTGACTTTAAAAATATATCAGCCCTATATAGGGTGTCAATAAAATCCTCCCCCTTGTTAAAAAATGAATGTTCAGCACCATCATAAAAAACAACTTCACAAATACTTCCAACTTTTTTCATTTTTTGATCATAGTCCTCAATTGTTTTTATTGGAATGAACTTGTCCTCTGTTCCTACGAATATAATTGTTGGTGGAGAATCCTTACTAATATTATGTATGGGAGAACCTTCTATTGGTGGAAAGGTTAAATTAATTTTTGTTTTATTTATAAACGAATTATAACCAAATGAACCTGGGCTAGTATCAACAATTGGATTAAAAAGAACTAAAGCATTAGGTCTTGAACTAATTTTTAAATTTTCATTTTTATTATCAAATTTATCAATGTTTGCAGACGATGCGGCTAAATGTCCACCTGCTGAACCGCCTCCAGCAGCAATCATATTTGGGTTTATACTAAATATTT
>CABYIO010000012.1 GCA_902519075.1 uncultured Bacteroidota bacterium
ACATATACTAAAGCAATGCTGGAAGTTAGAAACTCATGATAAAGACATGATCGTAATGTACCATGAATTTAAATACGTAAATAAATCAAGTATAGAAAATAAAATCATTTCTACAATGGGGTGTACAGGTGAAGATAGTACTTATACAGCAATGGCAAAAACCGTTGGCTTACCGCTTGCCATAGCTTGTCTTTTAATTTTGAATAAAGAAATTAATTTAACAGGTGTTCAAACTCCGATAAATAAAGAAATTTATGACCCTGTTCTTCAAGAACTAGAAAATTTTGGAATATTCTTTAATGAAAAATAATCCTATGAAAAATGATATTGTAAAATTAGACGGAATTGACAAAAAAATATTAAAAATGCTGATGGAAAATTCTAGAAGACCTATTCTGGAAATAGCAAAAAATATCGGAATTTCTGGAGCAGCTATACATCAAAGACTTAGAAAACTCGAAAAACAGAATTTAATAATTGGCTCTAGTATAAAAGTCAATACCAAAATATTAGGATATACCACAATGGCATTCATTGGAATTTTCTTAGATAGGGCTACAAATAATAAAACCGTAGTAAATGAACTAAAAGAAATAAAAGAAATACTTGAATGTCACTATACTACAGGAGATTGGAGTGTACTTGCAAAACTAATTTGTAAAGACAACGAGGACTTAATGGAAATTTTAACAAAAAAAATTCAAACTATCAAGGGTGTTGCTAGAACAGAAACATATATTTCATTAGAGCAACAGATTAATAGACAAATCACTTTGTAATTTGATTAATTTTAATTGAATATCTTTGATATCTGATTAATTAAATTATGCTGATACGATTGGTAAAAATATTTACGATTTTTTTTTCGATAATATTACTTGTCTTAAATATTCAAAGTTGTCAAAATGAGTCAATTGATCAAAATTATGCTGATAATGACTCAGATGGGTTTTACGATTTAATTGATAATTGTCCCTTAATCTCAAATCCAAATCAAGTAGATAGTAACGGAGATGGAATTGGAGATATGTGCTCAGATATTGATGATGATGGCATTATAGATGGTCAAGACAACTGCCCTGTAAATTATAATCCAAATCAAATTGATAATGATGGAGATGGTATTGGGGATTCATGTGATCTTGTTGATTTTACATCATTGCCTTGTATTGATGGTTTTGCTGGTGAATATCCTTGTAATGGATATAATTTAATTGGTCATCTATCTATTGAAAATCTTAGTATTGATTTTGTTGAAAATACTAGGGTTAATGATTCATGGGGATGGAAAGATCCTGAAACTGGAAAAGAATATGCCATTGTTGGTCTATCATCCCATACATCCTTTGTTGACATGAGTGACCCAGATAATTTATTGTTAATTGGAGTTATTCCTACTGCCTCTGTAAATAGTATCTGGAGGGATATTAAAGTTCATAACAATCATGCATATATTGTAAGTGAAGCATCAAACCATGGTATGCAGATATTTGATTTGACAAGATTAAGAAGTGTAGAAAATATACCAAGTGTTTTTTCTCCAGATTCGCATTTTACGGATTTTGGAAGAGCACATAATATAGTCATAAATGAACAAACAGGTTACGCATATCCCGTTGGAAATCAAGATCCTGGAAGAAGTTTTACAAGAGATCCCGGACATGAGGGTGGCTTATTTGATGGAGGCCCGATATTTGTAAACATCCAAAATCCATTAGCCCCTGTTATGGAAGGTGGATTTAGCAATGCTGGCTATTGTCACGATGCTCAAGCAGTAATATATAATGGGCCAGATAATGAGCACTTAGGCAAGGAAATTATAATCGGAAGTGACGCACAACATGTGGATATTATTGATGTAACTGACAAATCAAATCCAATACTTATTTCTACTATTGTATATGAAAATACACACTATACTCACCAAGGATGGTTAACAGAAGATCACAAATATTTTATTGTTGGAGACGAATTGGATGAAGCTGCTGATGGAATTAATACAAGAAGTATAGTTTTAGATTTTACCGACTTAGATAATCCACAATTACATTATGATTATTACGGACCAACATTGGCAATTGATCATAATGGTTACATTGTTGGGAATAGATTTTATTTAGCAAGCTATAAAGCAGGTTTGAGAGAAATAGATATCAGTCAAATAGAATCAAAACAAATGAGTGAAGTTGGTTATTTTGACTCATATCCTCAAGGAGATGGATCTGGGTTTAGTGGAGCATGGAGTGTTTACCCTTTCCACCAAAGTAGAAATATTATAATTAGTGATATACAAAATGGTCTTTTTGTTGTAAAAAGAGAAAATTAAATTACTTTATAAATCTATTATTGGAAATAATAATAAAGTATGGCCAAGGCAAGCTTAGAGAAACTGCATAAATTATAGCCCTTGTCTCATTAGTTAAAAATATTATTGAAACAAAATATATGAAATAGGTATAAAAAGATACACTAAGCATAAATTTTCTAAAAGACTTAAGATAATTAATAAAATCAAACTTATATTTTTCAGCTTTTGACATGGGTATTATATCCTGCCAACAGAATATCTGCATTATTTTCATTGACTATATAACCACAAATAGCAATTAAAAAAGAGGTAAGTATGACTGAAATTATTATACAACGAAATTTATAATTTTTTCAGGGATTATTATAACTCTTTTAGGCTTATTACCCTGTAATTTCTTAATAAAATTTTCATCGGAAAGAATAGCTTTTTCTATTTCCTGTTTTGTTAAATCAGTAGATAATTCAATTTTGTATTTTAATTTTCCGTTTATTGAAACAGGGTATATTTTAGTGTTATCTTGTAAGTATGATTCAATGTATTCTGGAAAGCTTGAAAAAGTTATAGATTCTGAATTACCAATTTGCTCCCAAATTTCTTCACAAATATGAGGAGCAAAAGGGGATAATACTATTAATAATGGCTCTAAAACATCTTTACTTATACAATCCTGTGATGTCAATTCATTTACAGTAATCATTAATGTTGAAACTGCCGTATTAAAAGAAAAAGTCTCTATGTCAGAAGAAACCTTTTTAATACATCTATGTAAAATTTTTAGGGAATCTTCACTTGGTTTTGAATTATCAATTCTTAGTTTATCTGAATTAAAATAAAGTTTCCAAAACTTTTTTAGGAAGTTGTGAACACCAGAAATTCCTGCTGTATTCCAAGGCTTGGATTGTTCAAGTGGGCCAAGAAACATTTCGTACATTCTCAAAGTATCAGTCCCAAATTTTTCACATATTTCGTCAGGATTAACAACATTGTATTTTGATTTTGACATTTTTTCAACTTCTCTATGAACCTTAAAAACTTTATCAAACTCAAAAACTCCTTCATTAAATTGAGGATTTTCTTTTTTTAATAAATCTATATCTAATTCATTTTTTTCGTTAACATATTTAATATCAACCAGAATTTTTTGAGTACTATATTTATTTTCCAATTCAGATGAAACATATCCAGTCTGATTAGTTTTTCTAAAAATATAAGCGCTATTTCCTAGAATCATTCCTTGGTTGACGAGCTTCTTAAATGGCTCTTTTGTATTAACGTAACCTAAATCATATAATACCTTATGCCAAAATCTAGAATATAATAAATGTAAAACGGCATGCTCTGCACCACCAATATATAAATCAACTGGCATCCAATATTTTATACTATCCTCCGAAGCAAATTCTAATTGATTATTTGGATCTAAAAATCTTAAATAGTACCAACAAGATCCAGCCCATTGAGGCATGGTATTGGTTTCTCTTAAATATTTTTTATCATCAATTGAAACAGATTTCCATTCAATATTCCTAGCCAAAGGGGACATACCATCATCTGTAGGAAGATATGAATCAACCTCAGGTAACTCAAGAGGTAAATCTTTTTCGTCAACTGCTTTCATTCCAGTTTCAGAATGTAAGATTGGGATTGGCTCACCCCAATATCTTTGTCTTGTAAATATCCAATCTCTTAGCTTATAGTTTATTGTCTTTTTTCCTTGTCCGTTTTT
The DNA here is from genome assembly GCA_902519075.1 of uncultured Bacteroidota bacterium. Lineage (GTDB taxonomy): Bacteria > Bacteroidota > Bacteroidia > Flavobacteriales > Flavobacteriaceae > MED-G13. The sequence continues at coordinate 4,038 of CABYIO010000012.1, forward strand.
TTCTAAAATCTCTGAAACTAACTCTTTAAATTTTACACTATCCATGCCATTAAAATCATCCGAGTTAATAATCTCTCCCGATCCAGAGTAAAACTCATCATCACTTTTTATAACTTTTAATATCTCAAGATTAAACTTTTTTGCGAACTCAAAATCTCTTTCGTCATGAGCTGGTACTGCCATTATTGCTCCTGTTCCATAGCCATATAAAACATAATCAGAAACCCATATTGGTATTTTACTTTTTGACATAGGGTTAATTGCATATGACCCAGTGAATACACCTGTTTTATTTTTTTGATTTTCCTGCCTTTCAAGATCGCTTTTTGATAAGGCGATTTCTTTATATTCGTTTATTTCTTTTTTTTGGTCTTCTGTTACAATTGAGTCAATGATTGGATGCTCTGGTGCAAGTACCAAATATGTAGCTCCGAAAATAGTATCCGGTCGTGTAGTGAATACTTCAACTTCATTATTTCCATCAATTTTAAAATTTATTTCGGCACCCGATGATCTCCCTATCCAATTTCTTTGTGATGTTTTAATGGATTCAGGCCAATCTAAATCATCCAAATCATCAAGAAGCCTATCAGCATAATCAGTTATTCTCATGACCCATTGTTTCATCGGTCGTCGAATAACAGGATATCCACCCCTTTCACTTAAACCACCTATTACCTCCTCATTTGCTAGTACTGTTCCTAATTCTTCACACCAGTTAACATCAATAGTATCTATATATGCTAATCGTTTATTATCTATAAATCTTATTTTTTCTGTTAGATTTAAATCTTCAGGGATATTTAATTCAGAAATATTAACTGCCTTATTTTTTTCTTTATCAAAAAAGGAGTTGTAGAGTTTTAAAAAAATCCATTGAGTCCACTTATAATAGCTACTGTCACTGGTCTTTATTTCTCTACTCCAATCATATGATAAACCTAGTCTATTTAATTGTTCTTTAAACCTTACAATATTATTCTCAGTTGTAATTTTGGGATGTTGACCTGTTTTTATTGCATATTGTTCAGCAGGTAATCCAAATGAATCAAACCCCATTGGATGTAAAACATTAAAACCCTTTGTTCTTTTGTATCTTGAAATTATGTCAGATGCGATATACCCAAGAGGATGTCCAACATGTAATCCCGATCCAGATGGATATGGAAACATATCAAGAACATAATATTTTGGCAAATCAGATTTATTGTTTGCATTGTATAGCTTTTTTTCATGCCAATATTTTTGCCATTTTTCTTCTATATTTCTAAAATTGTATTCCATGATATTTATATTGACCCAAAAAAACAAATTTACATTTTCTACTAACAATAGAAAATCTTTTTAATTATTGATTTCTTCATTACTTTTATGTACAAATCATTAATAAATTTTCAATTAGATGAGAAATATCAAAAACAGAAGACTTTTTACATCTTATGTTTCAATAACAGTAATAATGTCTATAGTATTATTTTTGTTTGGTTTTTTTGGTATTTTCTTCATCAGTTCTAATTCAATTGCAAACTCATTTAAAGAAAATTTTTCGGTTTCAATTTTCTTCAAGGAAAATGCTAAAAAAATAGAAATAATTCAACTACAAAATGAACTTTTGATGAGCAGTTACATTCAAGAATTAAAATACATTTCTAAAGATGATGCTTTGTTGATTATGAAAGAAGAATACGGACAAGATTTCATTCAGGAACTGGGGTTTAATCCACTTGTTAATTCCATCGACATTAATCTTCAAAGTGAATTTGTTGAAGCCTCTTCATTAGATAGTATTTCTGCTATAATTAGTAAAAAAAAATATATTGATGAAATCACCTACGATAAAAATTTAATTAATTCAATTAATAATAATATTAGAAGAGTCTCATTATGGCTAATGCCTTCAATTTTAATATTATCGATAATTACATTTTTAGTTATTAATAGCTCGATAAGACTTTCAATCTATTCTAACAGACAACTTATAAAAACAATGCAACTTGTTGGAGCAACTAAAAGTTTTATAAGAAGACCTTTTATAAGAACTAATATTTTATTGAGTATAATTTCATCATTGATAGCGATATCAATACTGATTTTATTGATATACTATATTGATTCAAATATTTCTTTTATTGAAAATATTAAATTACAATCATTATTTATGTTATTTATAATTATCATAAGTCTTGGTTTAATTATTAGCTATATTAGTACGTTCTTAGCAACACAAAATATTTTAAAAATAAAGGCAGATAATTTAGATGTTTAATCATGAAAAAGAAAAAAGAATTTTTATTTGATAAAACAAATTATAAATATGTTATGATTGGCATTTTTTTTATAATTGCTGGTTTTATTTTAATGTATGGTGGAGGAAGTGATGATCCTAATGTATTTTCCGAAGAAATTTACAGCTTTAGAAGAATTAGAGTTGCCCCTGCATTAATATTAATAGGTTTTGCGATTCAAGTGTATGCTATTCTTAAATCTCCAAAAAAATAACAATGAATGAAATTGATGCTGTCATTCTTGGTATTATTCAAGGGTTAACTGAATTTTTACCTGTTTCTTCAAGCGGTCACTTAGAAATTGCAAGAACATTACTTGAAACAGATCAATTACCTTCAGATAACCTACTAATGACTTCCGTTTTACATTTTGCAACAGCGCTAAGTACCATTATTGTATTTAGAGAGGATATTACATCTTTATTTTTTGGTGTGTTAAGCAAAGAAGATAAAAACAGCAAACTATATATAATAAAAATTTTGATTGCTATAATACCGGCTGGAATAGTTGGTTTTTTACTAAGTGACAAAATAGAATTTCTTTTTTCAGGAAACATGAGATTGGTTGGTGTAATGTTGATCATTACAGGCGTATTACTTTTTCTTACAAAAATTACAAAAGCAAAAAAATTGAAAATAAATAATAAACATGCACTTATTATAGGTTTATCACAAGCACTTGCCGTTATTCCTGGTATTTCTAGATCTGGAGCAACAATATGTACATCAATTTTTTTAGGGAATAATAAAAGTGAGGCAGCAAAATTTTCTTTTTTAATAGTTATACCCGTAATATTCGGTGCAATCCTAAAAGATGTATTATCTGGGAATATATTTAACAATGATATTGAATTTGTAATTTTAATGATTGGTTTTGCTTCTTCATTTATAACGGGAATTTTGGCTTGTAAACTTATGATAAAAGTTGTCGCAAATAACAACCTGATTTATTTTAGTTTTTATTGTTTTATTTTAGGTTTATTGTCAATACTTATTTTTTAAATCTATGAGCTCAGATTTTCAGAGGGGAGAAATGATTCTTATTGATAAAGAATTAAATTGGACATCATTTGATGTAGTAAGTAAGCTTAGAAATTCTATTAAAAAGAAGTTAAATATTAAAAAAATCAAAGTTGGACATGCTGGCACATTAGATCCTCTTGCAACAGGACTATTAATAATTTGCACAGGCAAAATGACTAAAAGAATTGATGAGTTTTCAGGGCTAAATAAAACATACACTGGAAAAATTACTATTGGATCGACTACCCCTTCATATGACCTGGAAACCAAACCTAATATGAATTATCCTACTGATCATATATCCGAAAATTTAATAATTGAGACAGCAAAAAAATTTGTCGGAAAAATTGATCAAAAACCACCAGTTTTTTCAGCTGTTAAAAAAGATGGGGTCAGACTATATAAGCTTGCTAGAAAAGGAGTAAAAGTTGAAGTTGAAAAAAGAGAAATAATAATTCATGATTTTTTAATTAGATCTATAAATTTTCCCGAAGTTGAGTTTTCAGTTACTTGTAGCAAAGGAACCTACATAAGATCACTCGCCCATGATTTTGGTAAAGAATTACATTCAGGAGCTCATCTTTCAGAGTTAAGAAGGACATTTATTGGTAATTATTCAGTAGATAATTCACTGAAATTAATGGAATTCATAAGAAATATTTGATTTTAAAATTTAATTTCTTTGGAGTGAATATCGGTTGATTTGTCATAGGGAATATTGTTCAAAATCAACTTAATTGCACTTATACGAGCGTCTATTTTTCTATCTGCAAGTATAATATGCCATGGAGATATTTTAGAATTAGTTTTTTTGAACATTTTGTCTTTGAATTTGGTGTATTCATCCCACAAAACTTGAGCTTTACTATCAACCTCTGTATATTTCCATTTCTTTAACGAACTATTTTTTATTTCTTTAAATCTCTTTTTTTGAGTTTCTTTTGAAATCGAAAAATAAAATTTCAGTAGAATAATATTATCATCTATTATCATTTTTTCAAAATCATTTACGTGTCTAATAAAATTTTCATATTGTTCTTTTGAACAGAAGCCATTAACAGGTTCAACAACTGCCCTATTATACCATGATCTGTCAAAAAAAACAATCTCACCATTTTTTGGTAAGTGCTCAACATACCTTTGGAAGTACCACTGCTCTTCTTCTGTCGCTGAAGGTTTTGGAAGTGCTACTACTTTAAGTTTCCTTGGATTTAAGTTTTGTATTGTCCTTCTGATGGCTCCACCTTTACCAGCTGAATCTCTACCTTCAAATAAAATGACGATTTTTTTATTTTTTTCTGAAACCCAATTTTGGAGCTTGATCATTTCTGTTTGAAGCTTTTTTAGATCCCTTTCAAATTTTACATATCTAAGAGTCTTAGAAAGAGATGTATTATCTCTCGAAAGTAAATTAATAAGTCCTTTATTTTTATTTAAAAATTTTAAATCTTTTTTTGAAAAATTAACCTGTTTATCTTTTTTAATATTTTTTGGCTTTTCTGTTGAATGTAAAGTTTTTTTAAAGTTTTTAAATTTAGAAAGTACATAGCTTATTGAATTTATCCTTGCGTCTAATTTATTATTACTGTCAATAATTTTCCAAGGAGCATGTTCTGAATTTGTTTTCAAAAACATTTTTTCTTTATACTGAGTATAAACATCCCAACTCTTCTGACCTTCCATATCGACTTCGCTGAATTTCCATGTTTTCAGAGGATTAGATAAACGATTTACAAATCTTAATTTTTGTTCATCTTTAGTTATGGAAAACCACAGCTTGATTAGTATTACACCATCATCAATCAACATTTTTTCAAAATCATTGACCTGATTTATAAATAACTCGTAATCACTTTTTTCGCAAAAGCCCATTACGGGCTCAACGATAGCCCTATTATACCAGCTTCTGTCATAGAATACAATTTCACCTGGATTTGGAATTTGTTTTAAATATCTTTGAAAATACCATTGACCTTTTTCAACTTGTGTTGGTTCAGCTAAAGCAACAACTCGTGAATTTCTTGGGTTTAAGTGTTCTACAAACCTTTTGATTGCACCACCTTTTCCAGCAGCGTCTCTACCTTCAAAAATTATGCATACTCTTTTATTATTTTTACTGATCCAATTTTGAAGGTTAACTAAATCAATTTGTAATTCAATGATTTTTCTATTGTAATCACTTTTTTGAATAATTTTTTCATAGCGTTTCTTGGATAACTTTTCCTTTAATATTGACAGAAAAATTTCTCTTTCGTTATGCTTATTTAATTCATCAATTGACAACATAGTTTTAGAACGGAAGATCGTCTAAGTCCTCATCATTTGTTTCGGACGCAGGTTCAAATGGACTTAAATTATCAAGTGGAGGTAAATCTTCATTTATATCTGATTTATTTTCATTTAATTCAATTCTCCAACCCTGAATAGAATTAAAATATTTTATCTCTTTTGTTTGTGGATTCTCCCACTCCCTTCCCCTTAAGTTAATATTAACTTTAACATTTTGACCAACGTCAAAACTGTTTAAAAGATCTGTTTTATCCTGGACAAATTCTATTGACAATGTTTGAGGATATTGCTCATCGGTTGTTAAAACTAATTCCCTTTTCTTAAAAGTTGCACTAATTTCCTGAACTTCTCCAATAACTTTAATTGAACCTTGTACTTCCATAAAATTTTTTAATAGCAAATATGAAGATAGATAATAATTAAGAATTATTGAAGTTTAATTTATATATTAACTAACCTGTTATTTATTTTCAGTAAGTTTAAATCTCAATGAAAAAAAATATTTTTAATAAAAATTGGTTAATAATCTTAATCTCATCATTTATTGTTGGTGTTATTTTATGGAATACCTATGTGTTTGTAAACAACTTCAAAATTGAAGAAAGAAATAAAATGGAGCTATGGTCTTTAGCAACTCTTGAGTTAATAGATATTGAAGGAGAAATCTCAAATTTAACGCTTGAAGTTCTAAAGAAAAATAAAACCACGCCGATGATAAAAGTTGATAATAATGGTGCAATTGAAATTAATAATATTGATGGTTTAAACAAGTCTGATTCTCTTGAGATAAATAATTTGATAAAAAAATTTACTTCAGAAAATGAACCCATAAAAATATTACTTTCTGGAGAACATGTTTCTACATTATACTATGGTAATTCAGGCCTACTCAACAAACTGAAATTTTATCCTTCAGCTTTACTATTAATAGCTGCATTGTTTGGTTTTTTTGCCTTTCTATTCTTTAAAAGCTCAAAAATTGCAGAAATTAACATGTTATGGTCCGGTATGGCAAAAGAGACAGCCCATCAAATAGGAACTCCATTAACTTCCCTTATGGGTTGGCTTGAACTACTAAAAACCTCATCAAATAAAGATAAATATCTAAAAGAGGTCGAAAAGGATTTAGAAAGGTTAAACATTATTTCGGAAAGGTTTAATAAAATTGGATCTAAACCTAAGCTCACCAAAGAAAATATTTGTGAAGAAATTGACAAAACCATTAGTTATCTCAGGGCAAGATTGAGTAACAAAATTTCATTAGAATTTGATCATCCGAAAGAAGAAATAATTGTTGATTTAAATAATCAATTATTTAGCTGGAGTTTAGAGAATATCATTAAAAATAGTATTGACTCGATAAAAGATACTGGAAAGGTAAATATAAGTCTTATTGAAGATAATGAATACTTGAAAATTTATATTTCTGATAATGGAATTGGGATAAAGCAATCATTAAAAAATAAGATTTTTAACCCTGGGGTAACAACTAAGGAAAGAGGTTGGGGTCTAGGCTTATCTCTCTCCAAAAGAATAATTGAAGAATACCACAAAGGAGAAATTAAATTAATAGATTCTGTTGTTGGTCAAGGAACAAAAATGCTTATTAGATTAAAGGCTATTAAATGAATCAGATATCAATTTGGCCATTACAGTAAAATCTGATTTAGTAATGTCAATCTTTTCTGAAAAATTTGCATCTTTCATCTCATTTATTGGTATTAAATGAACATGAACGTGTGGAACTTCTAGCCCAATTACAGAAATCGCCACCTTTTTGCATTTAATCACTTTTTTGATTGATTTCGCTACTTTGCGCGAAAATAACATGAGATTTTTATATGTTTCCTTATCTAAATCCAAAATATCATCAACTTCAACTTTGGGAATACATAATGTATGACCAATTGAATTAGGGCTAATATCTAAAAAAGATAAAAAATCATCATTTTCTGCTACCCTATAACAAGGTATTTCTCCATCGATAATTTTACTAAATATTGTAGGCATTTATCTTGTGATTTCTAAAACTTCAAAATTAATGATTCCACTGGGAACACTTATCTGAGCAATTTCGCCAACAGCTTTTCCAAGTAATCCCTTACCAATCGGAGAATTAACAGAGATTTTACCCTTTGATAAATCAGCTTCACCGTCAGCTACAATTGTGTAATCCATAATCATATTATTTACCTGATTCTTAATTTTTACCTTGGATAAAACAAGAACCTTAGAGTTATCAAGTTGGGATTCATCTATTACTCTAGCATTTGAAAGGGTTTCTTCCAACTTTGAAATTCTCATTTCAAGCATTCCTTGAGCTTCTTTAGCAGCATCATATTCAGCATTTTCGCTTAAATCTCCTTTATCTCTTGCTTCTGCAATGGCGTTTGATGCTTTTGGCCTTTCAACATCTTTAAGATGATTTAATTCATCTTTTAATTTTTTTAGACCTTCAGCTGTATAATATGAAATTTTACTCATATCAATTGTTTTTAGTTTGTTTCTCTTATAAAAGAAAAATCTCGCTTTCACGAGATCTAAATCAAATATACAAAATATTTAAATCATACTTATTTATTGTATTTTTATCAGATGAGAATTACTAAAATAATATCTTTTCTTATTTTATTATTAATTATTGGTTGTGCAAAAGAAATTAATGACTCAAGATGTAATTACCTTCTAGATCTTGATATTTATTATGAGGTTAATTTAAACCTCCCCCAGTACAATGATCTTAACTTTATTAGTAATTCAGTTTATATACCAAATGTTGGAAACGCAGGTATCATAATTGTAAACTCAGGTACAGGCTATTTGGCATGGGATGCTGCAGATCCAAATCATACTAACTTACCATGTTCGACACTTAGTATTTCTGGATTGGAGGCAACCTCAGGTTGTGCAGAGCAACACACTTACAGTTTAATCACTGGACAATCAATTGGAGTGGCTCTAACCTGTTCGCTTAAACCTTACAGGGTTGAATCAAATGGTAATATTTTGGTTATTACAAGCTTCTAAAGTTTAAATGTAAATCCGATTAAAAAGTTTCTTTTTGCTTGTGGGTAATAACCTGTTCCCTCAATAGTTGTAACTATATTAGGATCTGACCATGTATCATCATAAGTATAATAATAACCATTCGATACATATTCTTTATTAAAAATATTATTTAGCATTGCTGTAAAAATAATTTCATTAAAGTATTTTGATTTTTTAAAACTGTATATGAAATTAAGGTCAGTAGCAGAGTATGAAGTAAGCCTTGAAACAACAGATTCTGTATTACTCATGTATTGATCTCCAACAAACTTATTTAAGAGTGAAATATTTAAATCTTTTTTAGGGCTATAATTTAAACCAATTGATGAAATTAAATTTGGAGAAAATGAAATATCTGTATCCCCCCAATTAGTAACCTCTCCATTAAAGTTTGTTTTGTAATCAATATTTTTATTTTTACTGAAACTAATATTAGTCGAGATGTCAAAATTATTTGAAGCTCTTAACATAGTCTCAAGCTCAATTCCTTTTCTATAACTTTTACCACTATTTTCTCTAATTGGTGTTCCCACATCATCTAATGCGCCAGTTAAAACCAACTGATTTTTATAATTCATATAATATAGATTTGAGCTGAAATAAAACTTTTCACTCTTATATTTCCACCCAAACTCATAATCAACCAATTCTTCAGGCTGTATATTTAAATTATTTTCAAAATCACTTCGAGTAGGTTCCCTGAAAGCCCTTGACAAGGAAAAATATATTTTATTTTTATCATTCAAGGTATAATTAAAACCAGCTTTAGGATTAAAGAAAGAATATTTTTTATTTACATCTAATTCGTCAAGATTAGATGTGCTACCAGAAGTTATATAATCTATTTTTCTTAGTTGTAAATCAGCATAAATACTAATTCTGTCTGTAAACTGATATATCGATTTTACAAAATTGCTAAAGTCCTTTTTTAAACCATTTCCATTATATAATAAATCAGTAAATTCTATATTTCCTGAATTTTGAGACCATATTGTCTCCCCAAAATGGTCGCCGTCATATTCACTGTATGTTGAGCCAAAAATCAAATTACTCTTATTCTTAAGATAATTTAAGTTATAATTAATCACATAAAACTGATTATCTAACCACTTTCTTGTAATAAAATCCTCACTGCCATTTTCATTATACTGCTCATAGAAACCCTTTCCATTTGTGAGATTTAAACCTAAATTTGAAGTTAAATTTCTTGAAATTGATTGTGTCCAATGAAATTGAAAATGATCCTGCTTATAATTATCAACTTCATTTTCATGGAATTTTTCCTCACCATTCAAATCATAATAAAGCCCTGATGGATTAAAGGTTCTATTATTTTCTAGTGTTTGAAGATCAATACCATTCCAAGCTTGATAAGTTATTTCATGACCTCCGAAATTTAAAAACTTTAATAATGTTTTGTCTTTCTTATAAGAAAGTTGAAGAAAATAAGATTTTAAATCTGATGAGGCTCTATCAATGTAACCATCAGAGTCAATTTTTGAAAGCCTTCCTGAAAACTCGAAATTGTCGTTTAACAACCCTGTACTGAATCTAAAATTATTTTTTATGGTCTTAAAACTGCCAACTGTATTAGCGCTTTCAAAGTATGGATTTTGAGAAATTTTATCAGTTAAAATATTAATACTTGCGCCAAAGGCACTAGAACCATTAACAGAGGTTCCAATACCTCTTTGAACTTGTAAGTTTTCAACAGAAGAGGAAAAATCAGGTAAATCGACCCAGAATGTTCCTAATGATTCAGCATCATTATATGGGATTCCATTGATAGTAACATTAGTCGATTGGGAGTTAATCCCTCTTATTCTAATCCCTGTATATCCAATTCCAGCTCCGGCATCAGAAGTAGTAACTACATTAGGCAAAAAATTCAGTAAAATAGGGATATCTTGACCTAAATTTCTTTGAGAAATTTCTTCTTTTGATACATTATTAAATGCTATTGGGACATTGTCTTTAACCCTTACCGAGGAAACAATTACCTCTTCTAAATTTTGAATTTCTAAAGAATCAACTACAGATTCTTGTGCACTTAGCGATATACTAAAAGCCAACAAAACAAACACAATTTTTTTCATGAAATATATAGTTTAAGTTATGCGGAGTGTTTACAAAAACTATATTGAAATTAGATCAAATTCCTAAACAGCATTACCTGTTCTAGGTTCAATGGGTATAATCTCAGCCTTTAAAGCACCCCTTATTAATTAATATAAATTTACAATTTTTTAGTAAATAATTAATAATTATAACTTACCGAAAGTAAAATATTTCTACCCATTTCGTGAGTAAAATACCTTAGCCTATTTAAATAATTCTTGTAAAGGTTATTGAATAAATTTTCTACTCTTAAATTTATTTTATAATTACCACCATTTTCTGCTTTAAATCCAATAGACGATACAAAGTTTAATAAGTGATATACATCTGGTGGGGTACTAGTATCTAAGAGCTGATATGTTTGTTCGGTAGGGATAAAAACCTCAAAGTTATTATTTGGGTACTCATTTTGCTTGAATACATATTCACTTTCCAGTGAAATATTTAAATTATTTAGCTCTGGAAAATTGTAAGAAATTTGATTTTTTAGATTTACCGGAGGAATATTTATTAAAGGTTTATCGTTAGCCCTTTCATATCCTTTGATGATTGAAAATTGATGTCCAACAAAAAAATTAGTAAAATATTGACTATCATATTTTAAATCAAATCCAAATAATTTTGCATCCTCTTGCTTATATTCCCAATAAGGAAAAACTCCAGCAATAGTCGGCATTAAATCAATTGGAATCATATATATAAAATCGTCTACAATATTAGCGAATGCATTAACGGTTAAACTTGATTTTTCATTTGAAGAATCATAGGTTATAGAAAAATTATGTCCAACTTCTGAGTTGAAGCTTAAGTCACCAATTTCAATTCTAGCAGATGAGTGATGTAAACCCTCACTAAATAGTTCAGATGGGTTTGGTTTTCTTGATGACATTGAGTAATTAATGAAAATGTTTTCACTTTCACTTATTGAATATCTTGCACCAAGGTTAGATGAAATATTATGAAAATCAAATTTTGGATTTGTTAGCGTATTTAGGCCTAGGTCTTCAACTACAAATTCCGGGAATAGCTCATCATAATTTCTTGCTTCCCAAAGAGAAGTTCTGTAATATTTATAAGCATCGATATGTGAAAAATCATATCTAATTCCAGCTTCTATAAACCAATTTTCGGAAAAGTTCGTATCATAAACGGAATATAAACTAAAATCATATTTTTTATAGTCAGGAATAATTCTTTTTACACCTGTCGAAGGATCTGGAAAATTCTTTTGATATCTAGCTGAAATTCCAGCTTTCAAATTTGAATTATTATCAAATTTTGACTCAAGGTCAAATGCTAGCGAATGAGTTTGAAGATTTAAGTCCAGTGCTGGCTTGGTTCTATTCCCTCTTCTAATATCATATTCTTTCCTATCATTTGATTGAAAATCATACTTCATGGAAAATTTTCCAAAATCAAAATTTTTAAATCCTCTAAACTTAATTAAGTGATGATTTATTTTTTGCCTAGGTATATTAATATCATAAGAAAAGTCCTCAATTATATGAGGTACTTCATTTTCGATGGCATTAATAATATCAATTGCTGTATGTGCGTGTGATGATCTTAGTATTCCTAGGTAATTACTAAATAAGGAATAGTAAACATCAAAGCCATGATCAATTCTATTAAGACCAGCTTTTAACGATAGATTATGTTCAGAAAAACCAGTGTTTGTCATCACATAATTTGGGGTTTCAAAATCACCCATTCGCTTTAAAGTTCCTTGAAATTTATAGTACCATCCGCTACTATGGGTTTTTGTATAATCAGTTGAAATTCCACCACCTCTTCCATTTGATTGAAGATTAGTAGTAACATTTCCATATATACTGTCTAGTAATTTTTCTTTTGATGTTTCAGCGATAATAACTCCACCAACTGCATCACCCGCATACTTTAAGGAACTAGCTCCCTTTATAATTGAAATTTTATCAATGGAGTTTATATCAATACTTGGGGCATGTTCAATTCCCCACTCCTGATCTTCTAGTCTAACTCCATTATTAATAAGAATAACGCGACTACTATGTAAACCGTTAATCACTGGCTTTGATAGATAGTTTCCAGAATTTAAACTACTAACACCCGTTACGGTTTTTAAAACTTCACCTAAAGTTCTATTGTTATAATCTTCAAGTACCTCATTGGAAATTTTATTTTCGAAAAGAGTTCTAGAGTTATTTCTATTATTAGAAATAACCATAATTTCTTCAAGCTCAGTAAGATGATGCTCAAGTCTTATTTTTCTAAACACATCTTTTTTTAGATCAATGGACTGAGTTACAGACCCACAATCCTCATGCGAAATAGTCAAAAGATAAGTATCTAAACAAAGATTCTCAAAAGTTACATTTCCATCAAAGTCCGTTGTACCTTGAATTTCTAATTCATTAATCTCAATATTGGCATTACTTAATGGTGACCCATCATGTAAATCAACTACCTGAATCGATAATTTATTATTACAATTTTGGGCAAATAAGTTAATGCAACATATTGAGAAAAAGGAATACAAGGCTAGTGCTAATTTCGATCTGAAACTAGCACCGCACTTATTGCATTTACAATTCATTAATTTACTGTACAGTAACTGAAAAAGTAGTTTGGATATCAATCGAACCACCAGCAGTATCTAAACCATCATTTGGTTTTGCAGGCTCATGCACTAATGTAATAGTTAAAGAACCTGAACCAGCTCCAAGAGGTGCAAGTACAAACTGTGTTCCAAGAGGGTTTCCGTCCCCATCAAAATCCATGTAAACAAATTCCATTCCTACTCCAGCAGCACTAAAGAATACTTGGTGTTCATCATCTTCTTCTTGAACTTCTTCCGTAATATCCTCAGCTGGATCTTCCATCTCATTTAAAAACTGAATAGATCCTGCATATGATGTTCCAGCGGTTAAAGGTCCAGAAACTGTAATTACTGGGGCGTTAGGACCATCTCCATCTAAGTCTTGAGTTTGCATAGTAACTACATCACTTCCGTTTTGGTGATTTACTAAAGTTACTGTCATTGTTGTGATTACTTCCTCCTCATTGATTGGTTCCGGAGCATCATCGTCGTCACTACATGAGAAGTATAAAAAAGGTATTGCCAATAAGGCGTATTTTAAAAGTTTCATAATTTTTAATTTAAAAGTTTAATTATTATTAATTGTATGCGATTAGTATCGCTTATTGAAAATGTGAAGTTCGTCAAACAACTGGTGGAGCCCTTAAATTAAAGGTTCTTAAGTTGTTCGACTTTGGGTATTCAATAGAATCAATGACTAATTCATCTATTAAAACCAAATTATAATTAAACTCTGTGTAGCTGGTAAAGCTATTTTCTGTGTTATTTAATACGAAGCAAGTGGTACAGTTAATTTCATCTTGATGAAAATGAATTTTAGTTTCGGTGCAGACCTTGTGCTCTTCAAAAACGTGGTGAGCAAAACTTACAATACTGGGTAGTATTATTAAAACTGAAAGAAAAAAACTGTAGAATTTTTTCACAAGCCTAAAATATGAAATTTATATTATTTTATTTACACAATTAATTGCTTTTTTTAACCTTTCAATTCTAGTGCCATTTATCAATTCAAAAGGAAGATTTTTTTTGATTAATTCATTCTTAAAAATCTCGAAAGACTCCTCTCTTTCATTAGGTTTATCTCTTAAATCGTCTTTTTCCCACGGAATATCTATGTCAGTCAATAGATATAAATCATAATCATTTTTTAATGCGTATTTTTCTAATAGAGGATCACAATTTCCTCCGTAATAATATTTAGAATATACCATTGTCTCAAAAAGGTTGGTGTCACATATCAAAAGGGATTTTGATTTTATTGCTAGTTCATTTTCTAATTTCATTTGACCAATGGCTATTGGTAAAATATCTTTAGGCTCACATATTCTTTTTTCATTATCCCAAATAGTTTGTAAATATTCACGAGCATATTCGGGTACCCAATTTGTTTTAAAATGTTTTGCTAGTTCAATTGATAAAGTTGTTTTGCCGGTTGACTCCGGGCCATATAGAACAACTTTCTTACAATTAGATTTTATTTGCTTAAGCTTTTCTTCCATTGTATATATGCCTGAATTGCTAGAATGGTAAAAATAACATATTGAATTGATAATATTATTTTATCACTAGATAAGTATAGGGGAATAGTAATTATATTTCCTATTATCCATAATATCCAGTTTTCTAACTTTTTATTTGCCATTAACCACATCGCAGTTACAAAAATTCCCGATGTGAAAATATCTAGCTCTTTAATCTGACCTTCAAAATCTGTTGCAAAATAATCATGAGCAATATAGGCTACAGCAATGATAAAAAAGAAAATTAACAATGACTTTGGTAAATCGGCAAAAGAAAATCTTGAAACCTTAACAATTAAATCATTATTATTTTTTCTAGACCAATTCCACCAGCCAAATATACTTATTAAGGTGTAAAGTAGATTAACAAGAATATGGCCCAATAAACTGACCTTATACATCAAATACATTGTAATAATGGTACATATGATACCTGTTGGATAAACAAGAATATTTTGCTTTTTTGCATATATGACACTGATAATACCAAACCAAAATGCAAGAAACTCAAGAACAATATCTAGAGTGGAATATGTTGAGTAAGAATTGACAAAAAAGTCATAGAGTTCTCCCATCAGTTTTTAATTACAAATGCTAAGGTATAGTTTTTAGAAATTCTAAAATGAGTCTCAAATGAATAAATATCATCATTATTTACATACCAGGATTTAGACTTTGTAGCATTTATATCCAATGGTAGAGCAAGGATATTTTTTTTAAAATCAATAGCTGCAATTCCCACAGCCTTGTAAATGCTTTCTTTAATATTCCAATAAACGAGTGATATTTGATTATTAAGTTCTTGTGGGTAATTTAATTCTATATCAAGAAATTTATCTTTTATTTTTATAGCCTTATTATTAATTTTTTCAATATCAATTCCAACAGAGTGACTACTTATAATTACTGCAGCATAATTCCCAGAATGACTGATAGATAATTTTTTATTTTTAGAAAAGATTGGCTTTCCTGATTTATCATATTTCAAGTCTTTATCTTCAAAGCATAAAAACTTAAAGATATTCCTAATTGCCAGGAATTGTTTTTTATGAATTTCTGACTTTTTTTGATTCAGTAATTTTAAAGAATCTTCGCTTAAAATAACTTTTGACTCTAAGTCATGAAGAGACTCATTAATTTCCCATGTAACTACTCTCGTTGTTGGGGATAAATTTAAATCATCGATAACTGGCATGAGAATATTAATTCTTTGCTTTAAAGATACTTTAAGTGCATAAAAAAACCTCTTGAATTAAAGAGGTTTTTAAAAGTTTATTTATGCTTTTGGATCTGGGCCCCATTTATTATGCTCTTTTTTACCATCGAAACAGAATATTATCAACAACAAGATTAATCCAATAAATGGAATCAAAAGTATCAGATAAAACCAGCCCGATTTTCCAAGATCATGTAATCTTCTTACCCCCAAGGCCAGTCCTGGGATAAAATGTAATAGTCCGCAAATAGTGTATGCCCATCCATAACCCATACTAATTTCACCCAATGGTCCTGCGTCCATCATAAATACTGTTCCAAGCACATTGTCAAGTACCGTACATCCAGTTAATATGATTACATATACAAGTGAGAACATCCAATATTCCTTTCTTCTAGCTCTACCGCTAAAGTTTGCGTAGTTATCACGCATCACTCTTAAATACCATTCCATAATTTGTTTATTTATTGATTAGTGAGCAAATCTAGTTAAGAATAATTAGAAAAAATAAAAAATTT
Source organism: uncultured Bacteroidota bacterium (assembly GCA_902519075.1). Taxonomy (GTDB): domain Bacteria; phylum Bacteroidota; class Bacteroidia; order Flavobacteriales; family Flavobacteriaceae; genus MED-G13. The sequence continues at coordinate 20,633 of CABYIO010000012.1, forward strand.
AGAAGACAATGTAATGTCAAAGATGATTAAGATTACGAAGGTAATATAGAAACAAAAGATTTATTGTCTTTCTTTTTGGTAAACTTAACTACACCGTCAACTCTAGCATGTAGAGTGTGGTCTTTACCAAGATAGACATTTTCTCCAGGGTTGTGAACTGTTCCTCTTTGTCTAACAATAATATTACCAGCTTTAGCTAGCTGACCACCAAAAATCTTAACTCCTAATCGTTTCGACTCTGATTCTCTACCGTTTTTAGAACTACCAACTCCTTTTTTGTGTGCCATTTTTTATAAAATTAACTTAAAGCTTTTACTAAATCTGCTTTTTTCATTGATGAAATACCAGTTATACCTTTTTTCTTTGCCATTTCTTTTAATTCAGCAACTGATAAGGATGAAAGGTCTTGCTTTTCCTTTTTAGCAGAAACCTTTTTAGTTTCAGCTTTTTTAGGAGCTTCCTTTTTCTTTGCTGGTGATTTCTTAGTCATTCCAGTTAAAATATCACTAATTTCAATTTCAGTGATAGCTTGACGATGACCGTTTTTTACCTTATATCCTTTTCTTCTTTTCTTTTTGAAGACTATCACTTTATCAGATTTTAAATGTTTTAAAACCTTAGCATCTACCTGAGCACCAGAAACTTTAGGGCTACCAACAGATAATTTAGAGCCATCATTGATCATGAGAACATTTTCAAATGAGACTTTCTTTCCTTCAGCAGCTTCTAACCTGTTAACAAAAAGCTTTTGCTTTTTTTCAACTTTGAACTGTTTCCCTGATATTTCGACTATTGCGTACATTTTAATCTTTAAAAGCGAATGCAAATATAAAGCTAATTAACAAATCAGCAAATTTTTATAAAAATTAAATTTTGCTTCATATTTAAATGTTTTTTAACATAATTTTCGAATAGTAACTACTATATTTAAGCTCTAATATTTATAAAATTTAATAGTAAATCAAATATTCATGAAAAATAGATTTTTATCAAGCTTTCTATTTGTTTTTTCTTTAACATTCAGCCAACAGGTTGAATTTACCGAATTTGACTTAGAAAACGGCTTACATGTAATACTACACCAAGACAATACAGCACCGGTTATTATAACTTCCGTTATGTATGATGTTGGTGGTAAAGACAGAGAAAAAGGTAGAACCGGTTTTGCACATTTTTTCGAACATTTATTATTTGAAGGTTCTGAGAATATAGGAAAAGGTGAATTTATGAAAATTATTCCAGCAAATGGTGGAACATTTAATGCTAACACCTCTCAGGACAGAACATACTACTATGACATATTCCCTTCTAATAAATTAGAGTTAGGTCTTTGGCTGGAGTCTGAAAGAATGCTTCACCCAGTAATTGATCAGCTTGCTGTTGATACACAAAATGAAGTTGTTAAGGAGGAAAAGAGACAAAGCTATGACAGACCTTATGGTAAATTATTAAAAGTTCTTTGGGAAAGTTTATTTAAAGTTCATCCCTATAAAGACGAAAATATTGGAAGAATGGAGGATCTTGATGCAGCAACATTAGAAGAATTTTTAGCTTATTTTGATAAATATTACAGCCCTGATAATGCTGTTTTGGTTGTAGCTGGTGATATTGAAATTGAAAAAACTAAGTCACTTGTTTCTAAATATTTCTCAGAAGTAAAAAGAAGGCCTGGTTTCACAAGAAACTTTCCAAAAGAAGTTCCTATAACTGAAATAGAAAAAGTAACTGCATATGACAAAAACATTCAAATTCCAGCAATTTTAGCTGCCTACAGAATGCCTGGAATGGCTGAAAGAGATGCGTTTGTGTTGGATATGATATCTACTTACCTAAGTGGTGGAAAAAGTTCAGTATTATACAAGAAACTTGTTGATAAAAAGAAGTTGGCTCTTGAAGCCAGCGCTATTAATTTAGGTCAAGTTGATTATAATATGTTTGCGTTCCTAGCACTTCCTATGGGTGAAACTAGCTTAGATACACTTCTTGCCGAAATCGATGAAGAAATAGTAAAAATGCAAAATGAATTAATCTCTGAAAGAGATTATCAAAAACTTCAAAATCAATTTGAATCACAATTTGTAAATTCCAATTCAAGTGTAGCTGGTATTGCAAGTTCTCTTGCAACATATTACCTGTTGTACGATAATGTTAATCTAATAAATGAGCAAATAGATATTTATCGTTCTATTTCAAGAGAAGAAATACAAAGCGCAGCTCAAAAATATCTAAGTCCAAATCAAAGAGTCGAAATTGAATATTTGCCTGGAGAAGAAATAGGTGAAGAATAAAAAAATAAGAAAAATGAAAAAAATTATACTAAGTTTTATAGCATTGGTTTTCACTTTAAGCATTAACGCTCAACTTGATAGATCTATAATGCCAAAAGGAGGCCCATCTCCTAAAATTAAACTTGATAAACCAAAGGAGTTTAAATTGAAAAATGGAATTAGAGTTTTAGTTGTAGAAAACCATAAATTACCAAGGATTAATTATTCCTTAAGATTTGATAGAAAACCTATTGTTGAAGGTGAAAAAACTGGAGTTATATCACTACTTGGCTCAATGCTTGGAAATGGTACCACAAATATTCCAAAAGATGATTTTAACGAAGAGGTAGATTTTCTTGGAGCTGGTATTAATGTTGGATTTGGATCTGGTTTTGCATTTACTCTAACAAAAAATAATGAAAAAGTACTTGACCTTTTTTCTGATGCTGTAATTAATCCGTTATTGACTGAGGAAGAGTTTGAAAAAGAAAAAGATAAATTAATTGAAGGCCTAAAATCTCAAAAAAAAGATATTGATGCCATTTCTGGAAGAGTTGGTGACGCACTTTCCTATGGGAAAAGTCATGCCTACGGTGAATTTATTTCTGAACAAACAATCGACAATATTAAATTTGAGGATATACTGGACTATCATGCTAAATATTTTATTCCAAATAATGTATATATAGTGGTAATCGGAGATGTAAATTATAAAGAAGTAAAATCTTTAATTTCTGAAAAATTTGGTGTTTGGAAAAAGGGTAAACCCATTAATGATCCTGAACCAATCTTAACAGATAATGTTACATTAACTGAAATTAATTTTGTTGATTTACCTACTGCAACACAATCAGCAATACAGGTTACAAATAATGTTAACCTAAAGATGAACGACGAGGATTATTTTGCTGCTCTTATGGCAAATGACATTCTTGGAGGAGGAGGTGAAGGCTATTTATTTAAAAACCTCAGAGAAGATAAAGGCTATACATATGGCGCATACTCAAGTCTTGGGTCCAGCAGATACGGTGTTTCCAAATTTAGAGCTGGAGCAAAAGTAAGAAACATGGTGACTGACAGTGCAGTTTCAGAAATTGTAAAAGAAATATCCAGAATAAGACTTGAAAGAGTTGATTCAGAACTACTGAAAAACGCAAAGGCAAAATATGTTGGCAGCTTTATAAGAAATGCTGAAAACCCACAAACAGTTGCAGGATATGCTTTAAATATTAAATTAAATAATCTTGAAGATGACTATTATGAAAGTTATCTTGAAAATATTAATTCAGTTTCCGAAGCTGATGTTAAAAAAGCTGCAAATAAATATTTCAAAATTGCAAATACTAGAATTGTAGTTGTTGGAAAAGGTAGTGATGTTGTTGCTAATCTTGAGGAAGTTGGGTTCCCAATAAACTACTATGACCAATATGCTAATCCAATAGCAAAGCCAATATTTAATAAGGCAATACCTGAGGGATTAACAGCCATGAAAGTAATTAATAATTATATTAATGCTGTTGGAGGTAAAAAGAATCTAAATTCAATTAATACATTAGTGATGAAAGCTAATGTTACAATCCCTGGAGCCCCTTTTGTTCCTGAGGCAACAATGAGGCAAAAATTTCCAAATAAGTATTCTCAAAAAATTGAAGCAAATATGCAAGGCCAAACAATGACTTTGACCAAAACTACCTTCAACGGGGAAAGAGGATACACCGAAATGCAAGGGCAAAGAATTGAATTTGACGAAAAACAAATTGAAGACAGTAAAAACGTCAAAGGAATATTTGAGGAGCTTTACTATTCAGCGAATCAATTAGAACTAGTAAGTATCAATTCAGTGAATTATCAGGATGCTTACAAAGTAAAAGTTATAGTAGACGGAAATGAATCTCACAGATATTATTCTGTTGAAACTGGATTCTTATTAAGCTCTGAAGAAACAGATGATAATAATAATGTTATTACTACAAATTACGGAGATTATCAATCTGTTGAAAATATAATGTTCCCATTTTTTATGGAACTTCCTGGTCAAAAATTGGAGTTTAAGACCACAAGTGTGATATTTAATAAGGAGCTTAAAGACTCTAGTTTTTAGTAGTTGACTGTTTATTTGTTAATATAACACCAAATACTATAATAATAGTTGCGATAAATTGATAGATGGAGAATTTTTCTCCATCTATTATTCCCCAAAAAATAGAAACTATAAGCATTGAATAGGTCACTGAAGATGCAAATACTGGGCTTGCAATTTTTATAAGCTTATTAAAAATTATCTTAGCTAATGCTGTTCCAAATAAAGCCAATATGAATACATAAAATATTGAAATTTTGGTTTCATTATTATTTAAGCTCTCTAATTTAAATTCAGAAAATAAAAAAACAATAATTGCAGGAATTATTATAGCTGTAAAATGACCAACTGTAATAGTTAATGCGGAAAGATGTTGGAGATATTTTTTTATAATATTGACATTCAAGGCATATAGAAATGAACATAGAATAACTAATCCTGCATAATTATAATTTTGATCAGGGTTTAGCTTTAACCCCGAAGAAATCAAAAGATATGTGCCAAAGAAACCTACAAGAACTCCAATTATCTGTCTTTTAGTAGATTCAATTTTAAAGATAATCATACCAAGTATCAGAGTATTTAGTGGAACTATTGAATTAATAATTGAGGCTACTGAACTATCTATTTCTTTTTCAGCAAACGCAAAGAGAAATGCAGGAAAAAAACTACCCAAAAAAGCTGAAATAGTAATCCATTTCCATTCTAATTTTTTGATTGTAAAAATTTTCTTCCATGCTATAAAAAAAATAATTAAAGATGAAAATATAATTCTTAGAGAACCAAGCTGAGAAGCTTCAAGTCCCACTAATGCCTTTTTAATTAATATAAATGAACTTCCCCAAATCAGTGATAAAAGGATTAAATAAAACCACTTATTGTCTCTCATTTAGTATTCCAGTTTAGGGATTCAACTAAAACCAAAATATCATTTTTGATGTATTGGATTGTTGGAAAAATAGAATCGTATTTTGATTTAAATTTTAAATTTAAAGAGCCGTTAATAAAATTTGAAGTGCTGTCGGTTAAATAAAACTGAATCGGAGATGCAACATCTCCTCTTAACTCGAATATTTTTGCATATACCCTATTATTTAAATCCTCATATTCTCTTATAAATATGCCATTTGATTTTTTAGAGTGTGTCTCAAGTGTCAAAGAAAAGTCACGAAAGTTATTTTCTAAATCTTCTCTTTTTGTTATTTTATTTAATGACATATCAACAATCAAGTTCATTTTAGGATAGTTGAGAGAAAATTGTTTAGAATTGGTGACATTAACAACAGCTGCACTTAAATTGTAATAAAAATCTATTGGTAATTTAATTTCATTTGGAGCTATATAATTTGGTTCAGGAAATTCAATTCTTAAAAATGCACCTTGCTTTGGCAAATTACTATCAACACACGAATAAAATATGCTAAAAAAAATAAGCAGTAAACTAATTATTTTATTCATTATTCAATAAAGTATTTAGTTAAATAAACGAAGCTAATTTACATACTAAAATGGTAAGTCATCAGACTCATTAACAGGGGTTGATATATCTTCTTCAGATTTGGATTCAGGGACTGATTTTGCATTATCATCCTGATTTGGCATGTCATTTTTGTTAGATAAAAAGGTGAATTCGGTACAATTAATTTCAGTAGAATATCTATCATTTCCTTTGTCATCTTGCCATTTTCTTGTTTTTATTCTTCCTTCAATATAAACTTTATCTCCTTTTGATAAATATTTCTCACAAATTTCAGCCGCCTTATTTCTGAGTACTATATTATGCCATTCGGTATTCGATACTCTTTCGTTTGTTTGTTTATTCATATAGGTTTCATTTGTTGCAAGTGGAAATCTTCCAACACAACCCCCATCCTCAAAACGATGAATTTTAACCTCATCACCCAAGTGACCAATTAACATAACTTTATTTAGAGTTCCAGACATAATTTTAATTTTATCTAATTTACCATTTTAACTTCAGAATAGGCCAATTTGGATCTATATTTTTCAATAAACTTATGCATTAATTTTGACATTGGATAATCTTCAAGTATCGTCGTAAATACTCCTTCATCAATATCGATTTTTTCATTGGTAAACCAAAAGTTTGATTTAATTATGATATGCGTCAACTTATGTTCAATATATTCGCTGTTAATCAATTTAAAATCTAAAGTTTCGAGATTAAATTTGTCTATAAAAATTTTTCTAATTTCTGTTTTATTTTTTTTGGAAGTTGAAATATTAACAGGAAATTGATATAAGTTTTTCCAAATACCATCCTCCACTCTTTCAATCAATATTTTATTATTATTATTTACTGCCAAATATTCGAAATATAATGTCTTGATTTTATTTTTTTTAGCCTTTATAGGAAGTGAGTCCACTAGTTGGTTTTTGTATGCAACACATTTTTTTGAAATAAAACAATTTGAACATGATGGATTTTTAGGCTTACATACCATTGAGCCAAAATCCATTAAACCTTGGTTGTAATCTCCATACCTACTGTTGGGTAATAATTCAATTGCTTTTTTTTTGAATACCTTTCTTGAATTATTGAGATCTATTGGGTCTTTAATTCCAAAAATTCGTGAAATTATTCTAAAAACATTTCCATCTAATACGGGGTGTTTTTTTTCAAAACATATTGAGGAAATAGCACTTGCTGTATAGTCCCCGATTCCCTTGAGATTTATTAGTTCGTCATATGATTTAGGGAATTTAGAATCTAAATCATAGTATATATATTTAGCTGTATGGTGTAAATTTCTTGCTCTGGAGTAATAACCTAGACCCTGCCATAATAATAAAACATCTTTTTCCTCAGAAGTTGCAAGAGATTCTAAATTAGGAAATTTTGAAATAAACCTGTTATAGTAATAAATTCCCTGTTCCATTCTTGTTTGTTGAAGAATAATTTCAGAGACCCATATGTTATATGGATTTTTAGTTTTTCTCCAGGGTAGATCTCTTTTATTTTTATCATACCATTTTAAAATTAACTTGTTAAGGTTCATAGAAATAATTATGATGAGTAAAGTTAATCTTTAGAAGTAATAAATTAAATTATAAAGCAATTAAATATTGAAGTAAAAAATATATATATTTGCAGCCATTGTTGAATTATTAATGATAAAAAAATTGATTTATGACAAAGGCTGAAATTGTAGCAAATATTTCTGATAAATTAGGAATCGAAAAAGTTGATGTTCAACTTACTGTTGAATCACTTATGCAGGAAATTATTGATTCTTTAGAAAATGGTGAAAATGTATATTTGAGAGGTTTTGGAAGTTTTATTGTAAAGAAAAGAGCAGAAAAGACCGCCAGAAACATAAAAAAGAACACAACTATAAAAATACCAGCTCACAATACCCCAGCTTTTAAGCCATCAAAGTTTTTTATTGATGGTGTAAAAACGAAATTAAAAATTAACTAAAATATAACTTATGCCTAGCGGAAAAAAACGTAAAAGACATAAAGTAGCTACTCATAAGAGAAAAAAGAGACGTAGAGCTAATCGTCACAAGAAAAAAGATTAATTGAATATCTATTTTTCTTAATTATTGTTAATATCAACTTAAGTTCTTTGAAATATATTCATTAGTACGTTGTAATAATTGCTTTTACAGCAGATGAATAGTTGTAGCCTATATAATAATCAGCATTAATGCAAAAAATTGATAAAATGAACAAAGAATTACTTATTCGTTCAAGTTCAAACAATGTTGATTTTGCCTTACTTAAAGACGGTAAACTTATAGAATTTCATAAAGATAATGACAATACAAAATTTTTAGTTGGTGATATATATCTAGCGAAAATTAGAAAAACAATGCCTGCATTAAATGCAGCTTTTGTAAATGTTGGATATAAAAAAGATGCTTTTTTACACTATCACGATTTAGGACCAAAAATTAATACCTTTCAAAATTTTATAAAGGGTGTGAGTTCTGAAAAAATTAAAAATGCCTCTTTAAAAAACTATAAATTTGAAGATGAAATAGATAAAAATGGAGCTATTGGAGATGTGCTTAGCCCTAATCAATCTGTACTTATACAAATTGTAAAAGAACCTATTTCAACGAAGGGACCAAGAGTTACATCCGAGCTATCAATTGCAGGTAGATTTCTTGTTCTTGTACCGTTTTCAACTAGAATTTCTGTTTCTCAAAAAATCGAGGATTCAAAGGAAAAAGATAGATTAAAGAGATTGGTTAAAAGTATAGCCCCGAAAGGATTTGGAGTTATTGTTAGAACCGTTGCTCAAGGCAAAAAAGTTGCTGAACTTGACAAAGATTTACAAAATCTTTATGCGAGATGGATTGCAATGTGCAAAAAAATCAAAAATGTAAATATCCCAGGAAAAGTTATGGATGAAATGAATATATCATCAAAGATACTTAGGGATATATTTGATGAAAGTTTCACTTCAATATTAGTTGATGATGAAGCATTACATATCCAGATTAAAGATTATGTGCAGAAAATTGCTCCTAAAAAAGAGTCAATAGTAAAACTTTATAAATCAAAAATTCCAATTTTTGAAAAATTTGGAATTGAGCGTCAAATTAAAACTTCGTTTGGTAAAAATGTTTCGATGACTAAAGGTTCATATTTAGTGATAGAACATACTGAAGCGCTTCATGTAATTGATGTTAACAGTGGGAACAGAAGATCTCTTGGTAAAAACCAGGAAGAATCTGCGCTTGAAGTTAACTTAATTGCAGCATCTGAGATTGCAAGACAATTAAGATTAAGAGATATGGGAGGTATAATCGTAGTAGATTTTATTGACCAAAACAAGGCTGAAAACAGAAAAAAACTGTTCAATCACCTAAAATCTGAAATGCAAGAAGACAGAGCAAAACACAAAATTCTTCCACCTAGTAAATTCGGCTTAATTCAAATAACTAGACAAAGAGTTAAACCAGAAATGAATATCAAAACTAGAGAAGAAAACCCAAGTAATAATAGTGGGAATGAAGTTGAAGCCCCAATAGTTTTAATTAACAAAATATCAGAAGATATTGAAGGGCTTATAAATAAAGGAAGAAATAATATTTATCTTAATATTCATCCATTTATAGCCGCTTACCTTGAAAAAGGATATCCTTCTGTTAGATTAAATTGGTATTTTAAACATAAAATATGGATTAAAATTGTGGCAAGAGATGCTTATAAATATCTTGAATACCGATTTTTAGATGAAAACGGTAAAACTATTTAAAAAAAACCCTATCTATCGATAGGGTTTTTTTTTGCTAAATTTTTAAGTTAATTAAGATTGGACAATGATCACTGTGAACAATATCATTTAGGATTGTGGCATTATTTAATTTGTTTTTTAAATGTGAAGAAACCATTATATAATCAATTCTCCAACCCTTATTGTTTGCTCGTGCATTTGCTCTATATGTCCACCAGCTATATTGATGAGGATTAGAATTATATTCTCTGAATGAATCAATGAATCCAGAATCAATAAATTTTTGTAACCATTCTCTTTCAACTGGTAAAAATCCTGAAACATTTTTATTTCTTATAGGATCGTGAATGTCAATTGCTTTATGGCAAATATTATAATCACCTGCAATTATCAAATTTTTAATCTTACTATTTAATTGTTTAATGTAAGCTAAAAAATCATCCATATAATTCAATTTAAACTCCAGCCTATCCAAGTTTGTTCCCGATGGAAGGTATAAGCTCATTAGAGAAAATTCTTCAAAATCCAATCTAAGATTTCTGCCCTCAAAATCCATATATGAAATGCCTGTTCCATATTCAACATGAATCGGCTCATGTTTTGATAATATAGCTACACCACTATATCCCTTTTTTTGAGCACTAAACCAATAATTGTATTTAAAGCCTATAGATTCAAATTCAGAAATATTTATCTGATCTTGTAAAGCTTTAATTTCCTGAAAACATATTATATCAGGGTCTTCTTTGATTAACCAATCAATTAAGCCCTTATTCATTGCTGCTCTTATTCCATTAACATTGTATGAAACAATTTTCATTAGTAAGAAATTTTATATCATAAAGATGATAAAATATTTTCTATTATTTTTAGTTTATTCTATAATATGCGACTAATACTGAGTTTGTTTATTTTTTTTATTTATCACATTTCACATGCTCAGGAAATGGGGCAAGACTCCGTACAAATTAAAAATTATGAAATAATCAATTTTGAAAAAGAATTAAAGAAGTTTAAAGATTCTATTTCTGAAAAAATTTATCCCGTTTCTCTTTCTGAAAAATACTCGAAATTAGATAGTAACTTAATTATTGATAATACAGATAATATTAATAAGTTATATAAGCTATCTGAAACTAGTTTTATTAACAAGAGGAAAGATAATAGCAAGATTGAAACAAATGGAAGTATTTCAAGAGGTGTAACAATTGGTAGTAATCAAAACTCAGTTCTTAATAGTGAGCTTGATTTACAAATTTCCGGAGAACTTAGTGAAGGGGTAAAAATAAAAGCATCTATTCAAGACTCTAATATTCCGCTTCAAAATGATGGATATTCTCAGCAGATTGATGAGTTTGACCAAATTTTTATAGAAATATCATCCGATGATTGGATTTTAAGAGGGGGCGATATTGATGTAAATCAAGAAAATACATTTTTTGGGAATTTTCAAAAACGTATTCAAGGATTAGCTGTGAATTCTTCAATAAATAATTCACTGAATATAGAAGTTGCTGCAGCAATTGTGAAAGGGAAGTATAAAAAAACACAAATAACTACACAAGATGGTAATCAGGGGCCATATAAACTAGTAGGTCAAAATCGCGAGCTTTATGTTCTAGTAGTTTCTGGAAGTGAATCAGTATTTGTTAATGGAAAAAAAATTGAAAGAGGCATAGATAAAGACTATACTATAAATTACAATGCTGGAGAAATTTTATTCAACTCTACATTCCCTATAATGTCAGATATGCGGATCCAAGCAGAATATCAGGTAAGTGAAAAAAACTTTAATAGTTTTGTTGGATTCACAAAAGTGGGGTTCAAAAAAAATAAGTTTGAACATAATATCTCATTTTATAATGAAAATGATATTAAAGACCAGCCATTACTTCAAAATATTTCAAATAATCAAATAGAATTATTGTCAAATGCGGGGGATGATAGTGAACTTATGAATGTTCCGACTGGTACTTTAACCACCTACAATGAGAATCGAATTTTATATAAGAAAGAAATGATTAACAACATTGAGATTTTTATTTTTTCAAATAATCCAGATGATGATTTATATGATGTTAATTTTACTAATGTTGGTCAAAATCAGGGAGATTATATTTTATTGACAAATAATACAATAGATAACATTTATGAGTACAGACCTCCAATAAACGGAGAAAAGCAAGGAAATTTTGAACCTATAACTAGGTTAGTTGCACCAGAAAAATTACAACTATTAACATTTAATTCTTCATATGAAATAAACAATAATTCAAAAATAAATTTAGAATTGGCAACTAGTAAAAAAGATAAGAATTTGTTTTCATCCATCGATGATACTGATAATACAGGTTTTGCATCAAAAGTAAATTATAAATCAGAGAATAATCTTTTTAAATCCAAAATGTTTACAGAGATAGACATTAATTATACAGAGAAAAATTTTCGAGTTATAGAAAGAATATATAATACAGAATTTAACAGAGATTGGGATTTGAATGAAAATATTTTAGGCAATTATAACCAACTTTTTTCAAAGGCTATTGTTGGGTTAAATAATAAGAAATTAGGATCGTTAGATTATTCCTTTGAAAACCTGAATTATAAAAATTATTTTAACGGAGTAAGGAATACTGTAGGTATAATTTCAAATCAAAAAAGAAATCTGAGATTTAATTTAAACAGCAGTATTATGAAATCTGATCAAAATGATTACTCGAGTGATTTTATTAACTCAAACAATATAATTGAATTTCATCATAAAAGTGGATGGGCTGAAATCACATATAATTATGAAAGAAAAAAAAGTAATGGAGCCCAAAATTTATATAACCCAGACTTTGGTCAAGAGGGATATGAATTAAAAAAGGGTTTTGGCAAAAAGGATAAGTCATTTATAGAAATTGGATATTTAAAAAGAAGTAATGACAGTATAGATAATGGAAATCTAAATACTGTAAACTCATACGATAGCTACTTTATCAATTCACAAATAATAAACGATAAAAAGACAAAATTCAACTTTTATATTAATCAAAATAATTTAAGACTGATTAATGAAAACAGAAATGAAGATTTCCTGAATACGAAACTTATTTATAATCAGAAAATTTTTAAAACTTTTATTGATTCAAATTTATTTTTTGAAACAAATTCTGGAAATTTACCACAACAAGAATTTACATTTTTAGAGGTTGAGCCAGGCCTTGGTAACTATAAATGGATTGATATTAATAATAACGGCATACAAGAGCTAGAGGAGTTTGAAATTGCAGTCTTTGAAGATGAAGGCAGGTATATAAGAGTCCTTTTGCCAAATCAAATATTCATAAGAACTTATCAAAATAAGTTAAACTATTCTCTAAAATTAAATTTTTTAAATTGGAAAAATTCCAAATATGGATTAAACAGATTCTTATCTAAAATTTCAAATCAATTCCAATATTCCCTAGATAAAAAAACCAACCTTAATTTAAATCCAGAAATAGAATTGAATCCTTTTGAAATCGATGAAAATAGTCTTCTAGCTTATAACTATTCATTAAAGAATGTTTTTTATTTTAATAGGGGCCAACAAAAATATTCATTGATATTTACTTATTTAGAAAATAAATCAAAAAATAATTTTTCTTTCGGATCAACTAGAAATTCAAATACACAAAAAAAAATAAATTTTATACATAAGATAAGCGATTTATATGTTTTTGAAGTTATAGGAAATGATCAGGTGAAAACTAATTGGAGTGAAAATTTTCAAGATAAAAATTATGACATTAAAGATTACAGCATAAATCCAAAACTTATATATTTTTCTGGAGAAAATAATCGTATAAACTTTATTTATAAATTATCGAATATTAGTAATTTAATCGGAAATCAGGAATCTCTAAAACAGCAAAATTTTGGAATTTCACTTTTTTTAAATCAAAAAGAAAAGAGAGGTTTTATTTCAGAATTCAATTATTATAAGAATGAATTTAACGGAGAATTAAACTCGGTAATTAGTTATGTGATGATGAATGGGCTACAGGGTGGGGAAAACTACACTTGGTCATTTAAATTTCAAAGAAAACTTTCAAAACTTTTAGATATAAACTTTATTTATTTAGGTAGAAAAAGTAATAGTCTTAGAACGATTCATAACGGTTCAATTCAACTTAAAGCTATATTTTAATAAAAAAAAAGGAGGGTAAAAATTACCCTCCTTTTTTTATTTGAAAAAACTTTGTTATCTAACAATAATCCTTTCTGTTTTATAACCTACTGTAGAATTACCAAGTCTAATAAAATATATACCTGCTTCGGTATTTGACATATTTAAGTTGTATACGTAACTTAAATTATTGGTTTTTGTTATATTTCTTGATTCTAAAATTCTACCCCTAGTATCATAAACACTTAAGGTCATTAGATCACTGTATTCAGTAGTAAGTTTAACTGTGAAGTTCTCATTATCGTTTGAATAAACAATCATGTTAGAACCATTAAACTCTAAGTCTCCTATACTTAGTGAAGTAACTACATTCACCATATAATCTTCAGTCTCACCATAAGTTGTTTCTTCACATGGATCATCAGGAACTCCTGCATTCCAGTTCGTCTTAACCCTCATTGTATGCTCACCTAACGTGGCATCAGCTGGAAGTACAATCTGAGTTGTTTCAG